>JALSTC010000695.1 GCA_026983935.1 Ardenticatenia bacterium | reverse complement strand
CTTGATCCGTGAGGATCGCTTTGCTCCCATGCTGCACGTATCCCCCCTTCATGCCTGCTTGCCGGGCGTTCCATACACAAAACGACCACATCCGTCCGCGAATCGAGAACAAAACGGCCACATTTTTCGCCCACAGAAGAGAACAAACGTGCTAATCTGAATGCGTCAGCAGCGATAGACAGGCAGACGCCGGAGGTGAAGACGCATGAACCGGACCGCCGTGAAAGCACTCGGCCCCGATCGTATCGGCGGCTATCTCGTCGTGTGGGGCGATTCTGATCACCGGGACCTGCACGGCGAATACTTCACGCCGCAGACCGATCTGGCGCTGGATTGGTTCGCCCGCCGTCCCGTGCTCTACCATCACGGGCTGGACGGGGCGCTCAAGTCTGCCCTGATCGGGGTGATTGACACGCTGCGTCCGGACGAGATCGGCCTCTGGGCGGAGGCGCAGCTTGACCTGCGGCAGCGCTATGTGCGGGCCGTGCGCGAGCTGATCACGCGGGGCGTCCTGGCCTGGAGCTCCGGCAGTCTGCCGCATCTGGTCGAGGTCGCGCCCGATGGCCAGATCAAGCGCTGGCCCATCATCGAGGGGAGCCTGACCCCGACCCCCGCAGAACCGCGCCGCACGACCGTGCAGGCCATCAAGAGCGCATACGAGGCGCTGGGGCTGGACATGGCCCGGCTGGGCGGCACGTCATATGCAAAAATCACAGACCAGCAAAGGGAGAGAACCATCCCCATGAACCGCGAAGAACTGCGAGAGGAAATCGCCGCAGCGGTGAACGCTGCCATCAATCAGCACGATGCGCCCGCCCGCGCTGTGCCGCAGAAGCGGCTGCCGGTCGGCGACCCTGCCGAAGCGGCCAAAGCGCTGCCCCGCATCACCGTCGCCAGCCCTTACGACTCGCTGAGTGCGCTGGACATGGCGCACGGCTACGTCATACTGCGGGCGGCGAAGGGCTTTCGCGGCGTCAGCGAGCAGTACGCCAATGCGCTGGCGCACAAGGTCAGCCGCGCCGGGCTGAGCGCCCTCAAAGCCGATGAGCTGAGCTACAGCACGCAGTCCGGCTACGGCGACGAATGGGTGCCCGACCTGTGGAGCGCCGAACTGTGGCGGCAGGCGCGGCTGGAAAATATCGTGCTGCCGCTCTTCCGCGCCATTGAGATGCCCTCTAATCCGTATGAGCTGCCCATCGAGGGGGCCGACCCGACCGTCTACTACGTGCCGGAGACGAGCGACGAATCCGACCTGACACTGGGCAGCGGCAACCCGATTCCCGACAGCAAGATCGGCAGCGGCAGGGTCACGCTGGCGGCCAAAAAGCTGGCGCTGCGCGTGGGCTTCAGTGCGGAGCTGGCCGAGGACAGCATCGTGCCCGTGCTGAGCATGTACCGCGAGCAGGCCATGCGCGCCCTGGCGGCGGCCATTGACAGCGTGATCCTCAACGGTGACACCGAGACCGGCGCGACGGGCAACATCAACAGCGACGACGCCGCCCCGCCCGCCAACGCGACCTACCTGGCCTTTGATGGGCTGCGCAAGCTGCCGCTGGTGAGCAACACGGCCAATGCCGTCAGCGCCGGGGGCGATCCGACTCTGGCCCTGCTGCGGCAGGCGCGCTTCACGATGGCGCACAAGTACAGCGTCAATCCGGCCAATCTGGCCTGGCTGGTGGACGGCGGCACCTATGCCAGGCTGCTGGGCCTGAGCGAATTCCTGACAATGGACAAGGCCGGGGCGCAGGCCACCGCCATGACCGGGCAGATCGGCTTTGTGGACGGCACGCCGGTGCTTGTCTCGGCGGAAATGTCGCTGACGATGGCCGACGGCAAGGTCAATGCCAGCGGCAATACCAAGGGACAGGCGGTCTGTGTCTACCGGCCCGGCTGGATCGTGGGCTACCGCCGCCGCATTGCCGCCTCGGTGGATTACCTGCCGTACTACGACGCCTACCAGATGACAGCCACCGTGCGGCTGGCGCTGGCGCGTCTGGATGATGATGTGGCAGCGGCGCTTTACAACATCACGGTGTAGCGTGATTGACGCAGGGGCGGGGCATCTGCCTCGCCCTGAGCGGCTCCCGTCGGAGAGGCAAGTGGCAGAAGGCAGGAGGCCAGAGACAACGGTAAGCGTCCGGCGGCGAGCGGCGAGCGAAAGAATCCGCCGCGCCATCTGTGTACCGGTAATTTTCTCAGGGGGACTTGATGATCACCTATGCCACGCTGACCCAACTACGCGAGCGGCTGCGCATCGCGGACGGCGACACCGGCGACGACACACGGCTGCTGGCTGCGCTGCGCCGGGCCACCGCTCAGATGGACCGCTATACGGCGCGGCGCTTCGCGCCCGTCGTGCAGACGCGCCGCCATGCCTACCAGAAGCCGTACCGCCTGCGGCTGGACCTCGACCTGCTCGAACTGCTGTCCCTGACCAACGGCGATGGGACGGCCATTGATCCGGCCTCAGTGCAGCTCCTGCCGGTGGGCGACGGCCCGAAGAGCGCGATCCTGCTCGATCCGGCGGGAGAGCCGTTCGTCTTCCAGACCCGCCGGGAGGGCGCGATTCAGGTGCGCGGCATCTGGGGCTGGCATGATGCCTGGTCGGAAGCCTGGCGAGACAGCGCCGACACGGTGCAGGATGCCTCGCTGAGTGCCAGCGCGGGCACGATCACGGTGAGCGATGCCGATGGGACCGACTCATCGGGCCTTGCCCCGCGCTTTCAGGTCGGGGGGCTGCTGCGCATCGAGGACGAGTATCTGCACGTGATCGGGGTGGATGCCGCGGCCAACACGCTGACCGTCATTCGCGGCGTGCGCGGCACGACGGCCAGCAGTCACGCGCAGGGCACGGCCATCGAGGTGTACATCCCGCCGGGGGATGTGGTGGCGCTGTGCCTGCGCTGGGCGGTATGGCTCTACCAGCAGGAGGACGCCGCCATCGGCGCGGGCGCGGACTGGCTCTATCCGCCCGATCTGCCCGCCGATCTGCAAACGCTGGCGGCGGGTCTGCGGCGCGTGCGCGTGACGTGAATACAGCGCATCTGTGTCATCTGTGTACCCTCTTTGAGGGTTCAGGAGAACGGCTCAAATCTGTGGAAAACGGACTGGCAATGCTGCTGGACCCCTGCATAAAAACCAGTCAACTTCGGTTGACTTTTCCTGCTCAGCCTGTGACGTGAGTCACAGGCGGCGTAATCGCGGAGACTGTGTCAGCAGGAGGAAGGGATCATGCCCGGCATTATCTACAGCGTGCAGATTGACTGGGACGACGACGGCAGCTTTGACGGGCCGGGGGAAGCACTCGACCGCGACGTGATCGCCGTCGAATGGGCGCTGGGCCTGGACGACCCCGCCGATGTGGCTGCCGCGGAGTCCTGGGCGATGATCACGCTGCGCGATCCCGCCGGCCACTACATGCCGGAAAACACCAGCAGCCCGCTCTATGGCAGCCTTGTGCCGCGCAAGAAAGTGCGCATCACATCCACATACGGCGGCGTGACCCGCACGCACTTCACCGGTTGGACGGAGTCCTTCACCCCGCATCCCGACCGGCGGACGGTCGCGATCCGCTGCACGGGCGTGGAGGCGCTGCTGCGGCGGGCGGAGGTCTTCCTGCCGACGGCCACCGATCAGACCGCCGATGCCGTGATCGCCGCCGCGCTGGATCAGGTGGCCTATCCGCCCGCCATCTCCGGCTACTGGCTGTTGGGGACAGCGCGGCTGGGCCTGGATACGCGCCTGCCGGATACGACGACGTATGCCGATCTGGAGCGCGGGCGGGCGGTCTTTGCCTATGTGGGCGGCTGGCGCGGCGGGGTGAGCGCCTGGGAGGCCATCCGCGCCGTCACGCAGGCGGAGCGCGGCCTGTGCTTTGTGGACCGTGCCGGGCGGGTGATCTTCTGGAACCGGCATCATCTGCTCCAGACGCTGACCGTCGCGGCCAGCCTGGATGAGCGTGAGGCCAACTTCACGGTCACCCACGACGGCGCAGACATGGTCAACCATGCGGTGATCACCTGCCATCCCCGCGAGGTGGGCAGCAGCCCGGAGCCGCTCTGGACGCTGGCTGCGCCGCTGGCAATTCCGCCGGGCGAGGCCCGGACGATCCGCGCCCGCTTCACCGCTGACGACGGGGAGCGCGTCATCGGGCTGAACCCCATCACGCCCGCCGCCGGGACGGACTACACGGCCAGCAGCACGCCCGACGGCTCCGGCGCGGACAGGACGGGCACGATCACGGTGACGATGGATGCGGCGGCGAGCAGCGCCGTGCTGACCTTCACCAACCACGGCACGACGACCGCTTATGTGCTGCCCGGCGCGCAGGTGCGGGGCATCCGCGTGGTCGACCGCGGCCCGGCGGATGTCACGTATGCGGATTCGGCCAGCATCACGCGCTACGGACGGCGGACGCTGGGCCTCAACCTGCCGCTGATCGCCGATCCGGTGGAAGCGGGGCGGCTGGCGCGGCATCTCGTTGTGGAGGGCAAAAATCCGCGTGGCAGCGTGCGGACGGTCACTCTGCGCGGTGAGGCAAACGCCGACATTCGGGCCGCCGTGCTGGCGCAGGCCATCGGCAGCCGGATTCGCCTCACCGATTCCCGTGCCGGGCACAGCAGCGAATACCACATCGTCGGGGAGCGGCACATGCTCCGGCATGGCGGCACGGCGCATCAAGTGACCTGGACACTGCGGGCCGTTTCGCCCGTCGCCTACTGGCGGCTGGGGGTCGCCGGGGCGGGGGAGTTGGGCCAGCAGACGACGCTGGCGTATTAGGATGGGTTGAGGTGTGGATGTGCAATATCTTTTCAAAGGGAGGGACTGCTGATGCCTGTCTGGACGACGATGAACGATCTGGCCACCGGTGACCTGGTCACCGAGGCGGACATGGACGCCATCCGGGGCAATATCGAGTACCTGCTCGATCCGAGCAAGGCCCGCGTGCTGCGCGATAACAGCGGCAATTACACCACCACCAGCACGGCGTTTGTGGATGTGGACGCGGCTAACCTGGCCGTGACGCTGACCACCAACGGCGGCCCGGTGCTGGTCAGCGCCAGCGGCGTGGCCCGCAACACTTCCAGTAGTGATGCCACGTGCTTCGACGTGGCGGTGGATGGGACACGGGTCGGGGATGGTTTTGGTCAAGGGCTGGTGCGTGTGACCGGAACCACTTACGCCAATATGTCTTTTGCCGTGCTGGTGACTGGTCTGGCGGCGGGATCGCATACCTTCAAGCTCCAGTGGTCTGTCACAGCGGGGACGGGCGATCTGATCAGCCAGAGCGGGAAGACGCCCGTTCAACTCACGGCGATTGAACTGTAGACGGACAGGAGGCAGGGCGATGATCAATCTCAAGATCAAGAAGACGGCGATCAATCCGGAGCGCCTGCACGCCGATCTTAAGGCCGCGCTGGGTGAGGTGTGCAGCGGTTTGAGTTTCACGGCTGGTGTGGTCACGGTGCATCTATCTGACAGGGCGACCGATGTGCAGCAGACCGAGGCGCGGGCCGTCGTGGAGGCCCATAACGCCGCCGACCTCACGCCGGCCCAGCAGGACGCCCGCAGCCGTGACGCGCTGCCGTTCTTTCAACTGCCGCGGGATGAGCTGGTCACGCTGGCGGAGACGATGGATGCGGCGACCTTCCGCCGGGAGATGGCGCGGGCCTTCGCTTATCTGCGGGATGCGGTGCGCCTGGGCGGGGGCTAAAGCCCGGCGGTCAGCTCCTTCTGCACGATGTAGAATTCTTTGGGCGGGGAGAACAGGCCGTAGAAGACGCCCGCCGCTTCCATGATGGAGAAGACCGGGATCAGGGCGATCTGCGCGATCAGCCGCAGCAGGAAAACGGCTTTTGACCGCCGCCATTCGTAGCCGAACGTGCGCAGGTAGCCGATCATGTAGAGGGTCACATAGTAGGCGAACGAAACACCGCCGCTCATGGCCAGCCAGACCGGCGTGCCGGTGGGGTAGGCCAGGTTGACGAAGACCATCAGGATGCACAGCCAGCTCACCGTCCACAGCAGCATGAACGTGCCCAGCACGATCTTTTCGGAGAGGCGGATGCCGGGCGAGAGCACACACAGCCACAGGCCGCCGAACCAGCGCTGCCGCTGTTTGGCGAAATCGCTCAGGGAGAACGGCGACCGCTCGTACATGAAGCCCTCGACGAATTTGAAACGAATCCCGGCGGACTGTGCCAGCAGGGCAAAGTAGGCATCCTCGGTGATGTGGCCCGCCGGGCCGTGATCGAACCCGATCAGGCGCTCCACGCTGTTGTGGATGACGATATATGAGCCATGCATTCCGAAGTAAGCCTTGCCGTGCTCGTACTGCAGCCGGAAGCGTCCATAGTCATCACCCACGCGGATCGAATCGGCCAGCGTGGTCAGCCAGTTGACGATGCCCCGGTTGCCGTAGAGGATGACACCCTGGCCGATGGCGGGGAAGTCCTGCGTGCCCTGAGCGATGGCGCGTTCTTCTTCCCGGGCGAAGGCGTACATACCGCGCACGGTTTCTTCGTCGAAGCACGTTTCTTCGTCCAGGTGGACGATCCAGTCATAAGGCCGGGCGTGGGAAGCGCCCAGGGTGTAGTGCAGGGCGCGGGCCTTGTATTTCGCACCGCGGGGAGGCTGGTAGTCCTCCGGCACCACGATCACCCGCACCTGGCCGTCGGGGCTGTCCAGCGGCAGCGGGTTGTCGGTGATCACTTCGATGCGCCAGACATCCGGCGACAGCGTGGCTTCCAGGACGTGCCGTGCACAGCGCACGGTGTTGGCGACCAGATTGGGGTTGGTCCCCCGCGTCACGATGCGGAAGTACAAGCGCCCCCGCAGGCTGCCGGTGATCGGCGGCGGCGTATGACGGCGAAAGACCGGATAGCGCAGGTACGAGTAGAAATTCAGGAAGGCATAGGGCAGCGGGATCAGCCAGAACAGCTTGAGGGCCGTCATCACGGCTTCCACCAGCGGCGATTTGTCGCTGCCGAAGAAGGCTTCGGAGAAGATGTAGCCGTAGACCAGCCCGGCCACGGTCATTGCCAGCAGGAAGGCATAGTAAGTGATGAGCCAGCGTTTGTTGCCGCGCACCCCGGTTATGGGAGGGTGAACGGACGGCGGGGCGAATGGAAGATGAACGACGCGCTGTGTGGTTATTGTCTTGGTTTCTAGGTTTCCTGGTTCCAGTGTTCTAACCACAGTAGTATATCCGTAGACTGAATGATTGCTTTATGTCATTTTACCTGATACAGAGGGGTAATAGGAGCGTTTTTATGAGTTTTTTAGAAGTTCTTTACGAAATATTTAGAAAGTATGGAGAAAAAAGGGGGGGGAAATGGAGATGCCCGTACTATATCCGGTTAATCCTTTCTGTACCATTTAAGCCTGGTAAAAAGAGCGTTTGAATTCAGTTTGAATTGCTGCGCTGCGGCCCGAAGAATCAAAACCGCCCGATCGTCGTGATTGGACGGTTTGCGTGCTTGCGGGTTCTTCTCTGCCGCCGGGTTAGACCGTCTGTATGGCGGGGACGCCACAGCGCAGCGCCAGATAGCGCAGGGCTTCGGGTTCACTGGAGAACCGCCGCACGCCCTGACGGCCCATGATGCCGCTCAGAGTCTGGGCGAGCGTTTCGGCCATCGGGCTGTCGCCGACGATCAGCCACTGGCCCATGTTCTGGTGCAGGCAGGAGTCCAGGGCTTTCTGGAGGGTTTGCAGCAGCGGCAGGCGCGTGCTGTGGGTGATATCCACAACAACGTAGACCGGCGTCTGTCGGGCGGTACCAAGCATGGCATAGATGGTATCCAGCGCTGCCCGCATCTCAGTTCCGCTGGCATCGTCCTGGCAGGTCAGCTTGATCGCCGGGAGATTATCTATGTTTTTCACCGTGACCGTTGAGCTGGTCTCCGTCATGAGGATAACTCCTGGGTGAAAGGAAGAATAAAGCTATCCTCAGTATAGAATGATTCCCCAATGAGTTCATAAATAATTTGTGAATTCGGAGGAAATGGTCTTCACGGGGACAGAAAAAGCCCCGGCGAGGGATGCTGGTTCGCCGGGGCAGGGTTCGATCGGGCGAGGCGATCAGGGAAGCAGAAGCTCGGTCATGTACAGCGTGCCGCTGATGTTTTCGCCGCTGTTGTAGCTGGCCACCCAGACATTGTAAGTGCCGCTGGCCGGGTTGGTGAACTCAATCAGCGGGTTGGGGTATCCTGCGCCGTCGTCGTTGCAGTGCCAGCTTCCATTGGGGGCCTGCACGACCAGCGTGGTGTCCCCGCCGCCGATGAAATAGATGCGCAGTCGTGCGCCGCCGGCCCCGTACTGAAGCCGGAAGTC
>JALSTC010000694.1 GCA_026983935.1 Ardenticatenia bacterium | reverse complement strand
ATCTTTGGTGGCAGCGGCTTCATCGAAGAGCGTATTGGTGCGCTCCCCGACAAACGTGATCGCCGGGAAGTGCGCGTCCAGCAGCTTGAGCGCCTCCCATGACGCGCCCAGACTGCCGAAGCCGTAAACTCCGACGCGCCCCTCATGGATGCCAAAGCGCTCAAAATAGCGCTCGTAGGTCTTGCGCAGCATGGTGTCGCGGTCGTCTTTGTATTCTACCCACAGCTCGTGCAGCTTGAAGTCGCTGTGCGTCAGCACGTCCAGCCCGCTCTTCCGGGCATTTTCGACCTCCAGCGCGTTGGTGACCATGACGGCAGGCTCACCGCGCTTTTTGAAGATCGTGGCGCTGGCTTCGTGCCCGCCAGTGATGTAGGCGCGGTGCGGGTTTTCCCCTTCGCCACCAAAGATGATCAGGGCGTCCAGCCTGCGTTCGGCCATCAGGTGGTCAATATCCGATTTCACGGTCGTCTCCTCAGAACCCAAAATGAAAAATTCAGCGCTCAAAATGGTGCAGCAGCCGCCGCACGCTCTCGATGAGCGCTTGCTCCTGCGCCGGGAAGACCGTGCGCGGGTCAAGCAGCACGCGGTCATCGGCGATGCGCGTGATGATGGGCAGCGGTTCCCCCCGCAGCGCCGCCGCAAAGGTATCCGGCTCCGGCACGTCCAGCGCCAGCAGCGCCGTCGGCAGCGTCTCACCCGGCAGGCTGCCCCCGCCGACCGTGCTCTCCCCGCGAATCACCGTCCCGGCCCCGATGCGCCGCTTCCAGCGCAGCGCCCGCCGCCGGATGGCGTCGTAAGGCATGGCGATCATCTGCCAGACGGGAATCTCCTCCAGCGCCGTGCCGCGCCGATAGCTCTCCAGCGTGGCGACCAGCCCGACCAGATCGAGCTTGTCCATGCGCACGGCGCGGGCGAAGGGGTGCTTCTTGAGCGCCGCCACCAGATCGGCCCGCCCGACGATCAGGCCTGCCTGCGGCCCACCGAGCAGCTTGTCCCCGCTGAAGGAGACCAGATCGCACCCGGCCCCCAGCGCATCCTGCACCGTTGGCTCGTGCGTCAGGCCGTAAAGCGCGGTATCCAGCAGCGCGCCGCTGCCCAGGTCTTTGACCATCAGCAGGCCACGCTCATGCGCCAGCGCCGCCAGATCGGCCAGATCGGGCTGCTCCGTGAAACCGACGATTTTGAAGTTGGACGTATGCGCGACGAGGATCAGGGCGCTTGCCTCTGTGATGGCCCCCCGGTAATCGTCCAGACTGGTGCGGTTGGTCGTCCCGACCTCGACCAGCTTTGCCCCGGACTGCGCCATCACGTCCGGCACACGAAAGCCGCCGCCGATCTGGATGAGCTGCCCCCGGCTGATGAGCGCCTCCTGACCGCGCGCGAAAGCCATCAGAATCAGCATCACCGCCGCCGCGTTGTTGTTGACCACCAGCGCCGCCTCTGCGCCGGTCACCTCACAGAGGATGCGCTCCGGGTGCACGTCGCGCTTACCGCGTTTACCCGGCTCCAGGTCGTATTCCAGCGTGGAATAGCCCGCCGCTACCGCGCGGATGGCGTCCATCGCCCGCTTGCTGAGCGGTGCGCGGCCCAGATTGGTATGGATGATCACGCCGGTGGCGTTGATCACCGGGCGCAGCGAGGGCACATCCCGCCGGGCCAGCAGCACCGCCGCCTCCTGCAGCAGCGCATCGGCAGCAGGCGGATCGCCGCCCGCCCGGATCGCCTGCCGGGCTGCATCGAGCGCCTCGCGCAGGGCTTCCACCGCCCGCGCCCG
>JALSTC010000693.1 GCA_026983935.1 Ardenticatenia bacterium | reverse complement strand
GCCGGGCCGCCGCTGCATGCCGCCAGCAGCAGCCCCACCAGGAATACGCCCAGCAAAACAGTCCAGTGAAGATGTGGACGATGTTTCATGAGTACTCCTGACCAACTATGAACGGCGCTGGTGGTATGGTACTGGCGATCACCGCGCCCGGCAAATGCGCTAATCCGCCGATTCTGGCCCCGGCACAATTTCCACCCAACGGCGGTCTACGTCACCCTGACGGACGGCCACGTCCTCATGAATCAGGCCGATCCAGCAGGGCTGCGGGTTACGGCGCGGCACGATCTCCGTCAGACGCACCGCCCCCCAGACGACAGCCCGCTCGCCCGGCGGCAGATAATAGTACGTCTCTTCACCATCCTGCACGGCAACAAGCTGATCGCGGGGCGCGATGGCCCAGCGCCAGGGATAGCTGCTCTGGACCGTGTCACATTCCAGGCCGACACGCCATGCCCCGGACTCGTCAAACCAGCCAAGCGTGCTGGCCCGCTGCTCCTGCTGATACACCGTGCCGGGAGGTGGCCCGGTTGTGCGCAGGCCCACCGGGCCGTCATTGGTGATCGTCAGGCGAAAGACCAGCATATCCCCCTGGACGACAATCTCCCGATCGGTGATGATCGATTCCACTCCTTCAGGGACGGGAATCAGATCGCCCACCGTCTCCGCATCGGTGTAGTAGCGCTCATCATATGGCATCGTGTCATAGAATACAGTTGTGCCGGTCGGCTGGGGATAGACCGCCCCCATCGGCACGCCACCATCACGGATGGACAGCGCTGCCGTGCGGCGCACACGCTGTCCTTCAGCATCCTCCGCGATCAAAACGACCTCATAATCACCGTCAGGCGGCGGCTCATCACCAGCATCAATACCGCCGTCATAATCAAACACATGGGCTCCCGCTTCACCAAAGTTCCGTTCTTCGCTCCGCTCCGTGATGTAGTAGCGATTCCCCTCCGGCCCAACCAGATACATGGTCAGCCGGGCATCTTTCTCCACATAGACATGAATCTGTGCCCGGTCAGAGATGCCATCCTGATTGGGCGTGAGCAGCGGCGGCACGGAAAAACCGGTCAGGTCAGGAAGCTGTGCATCGGCATCGGCGATGGTTAGCGTACCCTGCGCCTGTTCGCTCTCCCCATTCTCATCCACTGCCGTCAGAATCCAGGTATAGTCGCCATCTGGAAGCAGGCGGGTTTCCACCTCCCCCATGACTGTTTCGCCGGGCAGCACATAGCCATGCACGACGCCGCTGAACAGCACATGATAATCATCAGCGATACGCGGCTGCGAATCACGGAAGAGGAACTCGCGCCCTTCCGCATCCAGGAACGCCAGGGTAATCGTTGCATTTCGGGTCAGTGTGTAGCTGAATGTAGCTATATCTTCGACGCCGTCCGCATTGGGGGTGATTCGCTCGCGATCAAAGCCAGCGCTTTCAATGAGGGGGCGCGCAGGGCGCACAATCTGCACGCCGATCACCACGACAATAAGCACGACGACGATCGCCACAGCAAGTGTCAACAGACGCGGAATTCGCATAAACAGCACTCCTCTTTCACCCGAAGCGGCGGGAGTCTAGCGCATAACTGGAAAAAGGGGCAAGGAAGTGATTTATGGCCCGGCAGAAACACCGCCAACCCAGCCGAGCACCCTGATCTGGCCCCGCAGGCCCGAGGAAAGATTCGACGCACTGAAGCCACTTGCACCGGCGACATACAGATCGAGACGGCCATCAATGCGCGGATTGATCCCGGAATAGGCGATCCAGGTG
>JALSTC010000692.1 GCA_026983935.1 Ardenticatenia bacterium | reverse complement strand
ATGCGCACCCGGTCGGCATGGAGGGTGGCGGCATCATCGGCCAGATCGAGCTGCACGGTCAGATTGCGCCGCTCCAGACGGGGCGTCATGGCACTGGCCGCTTCTTCGAGCAGCTGGGCGGTCTCAAGCGGTTCGATGTCGAGCTCCATCTGCCCGGCGGCAATGGTGTTGAGATCAAGGATGGTGTCAATGACGCCCAGCAGATCGGAGGAGGAGGCGCGAATGTCACGGACATATTCTCGCTGCTTGCCGTTCAGCGGCCCGGCAAGGTTCATGTCCAGAGCCTCGGAAAAGCCGATGATGGAGGTCAGGGGCGTGCGCAGGACATAGGAAATAGATCCCAGGAAATCGCCTTTGAGCTTGTCGGCGGCGGCCAGCGCCTCATTGCGTTCGCGCAAGGCGCGCTCCGCCTTGGCAGTGTCGGAGACATCGAACCAGCTGGTCAGGGTGTTGCCATCTGGCAAGGGCACGATGACGTAATCGAAAACTTTCTCATCGGTGCGCCGGATGCGGCCCTTGAGGATCTTGCGTGCCTCGCTCATGCCCGTGATGCAGTATTTAAGGCTGTCCCACCAGGCATCCTCTTGCACCAGGGGGCGGTTCTTCTTGATCAGTTCGTCAATATGGGGGGAGTTTTTCAAAAACCCGGCATCGAGACCCCAGAAAGTGGCAAAGGCGGGATTGTAGAGCCGCAAACGCCCGTTGGTCCCGAACAGGGCCACACCTTCATGCAGGTTGTCGAGGGTTTCCTTTTGCACATCGAGCAGCTCCTTGTAGCGGCCCTCCAGGCGCAGCTTCTCGGTGATGTCCTCGAAGATGTAGATGACTCCGCCTTGCGGGTGAGGAGCCGCAACGGCGCGCAGCGAGCGGCCATCCGGCAGGTGCCAGTGATCCTCGCGGCTTTCCAGGGCGGTATAGATGGACAAATGCTTTTCCTTCCACTCCTGGAAATCGGTTGCCACCGGCAGACGGCCCATGTCGCGCAATTGATTGAGGATGTCGTTCTCATTGGGGCGCGAGGCCAGCCAGGCAGGATCCAGCCCCCACAATTGAGCATAGGCCCGGTTTGAGAACACCAGCTGGCGGCTGGAATCAAAAATGGCGACGGCCGTGTAGAGTTTGTCGAGGGTGCTTGTGTGGGCGGAGATGTGGCGGCTCAGTTCCCTGCGCAGGTTTTCGTTTTCGGTGATGTCCAGGGCCCAGAAAATGCGCCCCAGCTTGTTGTCCAGTTCATGAATGTCCAGGATGCGCTTCTGCCCGCGGATGACGGTGCTGGCGCGCCACAGCCGGCCTGCCTTGCCATTGTCGCGCAGCAATTCCATGTCTTCATCCGCCACCAGAACGGTGCCGCTTGCGGCAGCCTTTTCGATATTTTCGCTTTCGGCCGCTTCCAGCCAGGCATGATTGGCCCACAGCAGCGTGCCGTCCTCGTCCCGCAGCCAGACCGGCATGGGTGCGGTATCGAGCAGGCCCGAGAGACGGGCGATCTGCTCGCCCAGCTTGCGGGTGTCGGACACCATCTCCATGGCGTCGCGCCGCTCGCCGAAAACGGGGCGGAAGCGCAAGACGATATTGTATCCGGCAGCGCGTCCATCAGCTTCCAGCAGTTCACCGGTTCGGGTCAGCAAGGATATGTTGAAAGGCTGGCCGCTGGTGCGCAGATTTTGCACGGCCTCCGTCACGGCGCGTGCCGAGGCCTCATCCATCCAGCCTTCGAAGTCAAGCAGGTCCTGCTCGTTGCGCGGCACGCCGGGGATCATGTGCAGGCGCGCGGA
>JALSTC010000691.1 GCA_026983935.1 Ardenticatenia bacterium | reverse complement strand
TACCAACAACCCGCCGTCGGGAGCCTTCCGCGGCTTTGGCGTGACGCAGAGCGCCTTTGCCGTCGAACAGAACATGGACATTCTGGCCGAGGCGCTGGACATGGACCCGGTGGAACTGCGCCGCAAGAACGCGCAGATGGTCGGCGTGACCACCGCCACCGGACAGGTGCTGCGGGAGAGCGTCGGGCTGCTGGAGACGATCGAGAAATGCGAGGCCGACGTGCGCGGCGGCGATTTCCGCTGGGGCTGGCGCGAGGGCGACGTGGCCTATGGCTGGGGGATCGCCTGTTCGTATAAAAATACCGGGCTGGGCGGCGGTGCGCCGGATAAGGCGGGCGCGGAGGTCGAGGCCTTCGAGGATGGTACGGTGGAAGTGCGCTCGTCGTCGGCGGATATGGGGCAGGGCCTGCGGGCGGTGGTGGCGCAGATCGCCGCCGAGGAGCTGGGTCTGCGCTATGAGCAGGTGCGCGTCCTGCTGTCCGACACCGATCTGACGCCCGACGGCGGCCCGACGACCGCCAGCCGCCAGACATACATGACCGGCAACGCCGTGCGGCACGCGGCGGCCAATTTGCGCGAGGCGCTGAGCAGCATCATGGCGGAGGAGCTGGACTGCCCGCCGGAGCGGCTGCGCTTTGAAGAGGGATTGGTGCGCTACAACGGCACGACCATCGAGTTTTCCGACGCGGTCAAGATGATGAAGCAGCACGGCCAGGAGCCGCGTTCGCTGTACGAATACTGGGCACCGAAGACGCAGCCGCTGGGCACGGGCGGGGATATGCACTTTGCCTTTTCCTATGCCACGCAGATCGTGCTGGTCAGCGTTGGCCTGCACACGGGCGAGGTGAAAGTGCACCGCGTCATTTCCGCGACGGATGTGGGCCGGGCGATCAATCCGCTGCTGCTGCAGGGTCAGATCGAAGGCGGCATCGTCATGGCAATGGGCAACGCGCTGACCGAGAGCTACATTGTCGAGGACGGCGTGCCCTGGACGACGCTGCTGGCCCGCTACAAGATGCCGAGCATCAAACATACGCCGGAGATCGTCAGCCATCTGGTCGAGCACCGCGTCTCGACCGGCCCGTATGGCGCGAAGGGGGTGGGGGAGATTCCCTCTATCAACACCACCCCGGCCATTGCCAACGCGATCTACAACGCAATCGGTGTGCGCGTGTACAGCATTCCCGTTGACCAGGATGCGCTGCTGCGGGCCATGCGTGAGGGTCGGGCGGAAGTGCACACGGCATGGCATGATGTGAAATAAGGACGGCGGTTAGAATTGAAGAGAAGCGGCGGAAGGGCAGCCTGCGGGCTGCCCTTTTTTGCTTCACTGCGCGGCGCGATTCACAGATTTTTCACGGCAGATTCCCGATCTTTTTATACCTTTTTTCGGCAAAATGGATTATGATAAAAACGGATGGTTGATAAAAAATTAACGAAAGCGGGGAAGGATGGTGAGTGTTTCGATTGAATTGACGAATCCGGTGAGGACAATCGTCCGCTTTTCACTGGCCGGGGAGTGGACATGGGAGGAATACGCCCGCGCCCGTGAGGAGTTCCGGACGGTGTATGATCGAGAGCCGGGCCGTGTAGACCTGATCGTGGACCTCAGCGCCAGCGCCACCGTGCCGATCAATGCGCTCAGCCACACGCGGCAGGCGCTTTCGCGGGCGCATCCCCGTCTGGGAGACGTGCTTATCGTTGGCGATGACTATCTGCGCGTGCTGCTGACCGTGTTTCAGAAGATGCATCCGGGGCTGGGAGGGCGGCTGACTTAT
>JALSTC010000690.1 GCA_026983935.1 Ardenticatenia bacterium | reverse complement strand
TCTGATCAACACTTACACCGCCGAATATCCCGGCGGCCCGCAGGTCATCGATCGCGCCCGCCTGCATTACCGCTACGAGCGCGTCAACATCTACGCCACGGTGACCCTTGACGGCCACAACTGGTACCTGATTGGCCCTGGCGAATGGGTGTACCATACCTGGGTCGGCATCGTCCGCCCGGTGCCGCGTCCGGAGGGCGTCAGCGGGCGCTGGGTGGCGGTTGATCTCTACGAGCAGACACTGGCCGCTTTCGAAGATGACCGCATGGTCTTTGCCACGTTGATCAGCAGCGGGCTGCCGGGCTGGGAGACGAATGAGGGGCTGTTCAACATCTGGGCGCGTTTCGAGAGCGATCGGATGACCGGGGCGGAAGGCGCGGCGGATTACTACTATCTGGAAAATGTGCCCTACACCATGTACTTCGACGGCGACATCAGTCTGCACGGCACGTACTGGCATGATGGCTTTGGCTACCGCCACAGTCACGGCTGTGTCAATATGAGCATCACGGATGCCCGCTGGCTGTTCAACTGGACGAGTGCGGAGCCTTTCCGTGAAGCACCGGTCTACGTTTTCTCCTCCGGTCAGTATTAGACAGGTCGGCATCTCCCGGCCATGAAAAAAGCGCCATACTCATCAGGCATGGCGCTGTGTGCTTTCGGCCAAAAGGGGCTTATGACAAAAAACTGCGCAGCCGACGCGATCGACGTGGATGGCGCAGGCGGCGCAGCGCTTTGCCTTCGATCTGGCGGATGCGCTCGCGAGTCAGGCCGAATTTCTGCCCGACTTCTTCCAGCGTATAGCACTCGCCATTTTGCAGCCCAAAGCGCAGCCGCAGGATGCGTGCCTCGCGGGGGGTGAGTGTGCTCAGCGCCGCTTCGACTTCCTCGCGCAGCAGGTTGTTATGGACGCTTTGGGTGGGGGTGGGTGTGGTGTCGTCCTCGATGAAGCTGCCCAGCTCGGAATCTTCTTCTTCGCCAACCGGGCGCTCCAGGCTGAGCGGACGCCATGAAACCTTGAGCATCCACTGCACCTTGCGCGGTTCGATGCCCAATTCGGCGGCAATTTCTTCCGGTGTGGGTTTGCGTCCCTGCTGCTGTTCCAGTTTACGGGCGGTCTTATAGAGGCGGCGGATGCGGTCGCTCATATGCACCGGTACGCGAATGGTGCGGCCCTGGTCGGCGATGGCGCGGGTGATGGTCTGGCGAATCCACCATGTGGCATAGGTGCTGAAGCGATAGCCGCGCGTGTAGTCGAATTTCTCCACCGCTTTCATCAGGCCGAGGTTGCCTTCCTGGATCAGGTCTAGAAAGGGAACCCCGCTGCCCATATATTTCTTGGCAATGGAA
This sequence comes from Ardenticatenia bacterium, assembly GCA_026983935.1. Taxonomy (GTDB): domain Bacteria; phylum Chloroflexota; class Anaerolineae; order Aggregatilineales; family Ch27; genus JALSTC01. The sequence continues at coordinate 7,028 of JALSTC010000690.1, read as the reverse complement.
ACCACCAGACGGGTGTTGGCTTTGATCAGATGCTCGCGGGCGGCCCGGCCATCTTCGGCGACGGCTTCGAGTTCTGCCCGGCGCTGGGGATTCTGGCCGTTGAGGTGGGCCAGCTCCTGTTCGGCCAGCAGACCGGCCTCCAGCCGCATGGCAAGGCTGACTTCTTCTTCGGTAGAGAGCAGCGGGACGCGCGACATTTCCTTGAGGTACAGGCCGACGGTATCGTCCGATGAGATTCCTGAGAGATCGAGATCGTCATCCTCATCGTCATCGAAGTCGTCTTCGGCAGAATCGTCTCTGTCGTCATAGATCTCGATGCCTGCGCCGTGCAGCGCCAGGTAGATTTCTTCTACCTGGTCGCCGTCATTGGAGACGTCAGCTTCCGTGATGACTTCGACGATGTCTTCGGTGGTCAGAAAACCCTGTCGTTCAGCCCGTTCCAGTAATTCAGGTAAAACTTCTGCATAACGATCGTCGGTATCACTGTGCTGTTTCAAGGTTTTCCCCCTTCATTGCTACGCAAAAACCTTGGCTATTCCTGTTTCCGCAGTTGCTGCAAAATGGCAAAGCGGGGATCAATGTCATCCAGTTCACATTCACAGGGGCCTTCATTCAGGTTATGCCCGCATTGCGGGCACAGGCCTGCGCAGTCCGGAGAGCAGACCGGCGCGATAGGTGTGGCAATGATGATCTCTTCGCGCACCAGGGGGGTTAGATCGATGATGGCATCTTCCCCGACAACGAATTCCGCTGTAGGATTGGGGTGAATGGTGAAGAGTTCCTGCAGCCGTACCGTCAGAGGGATGTCCATAGGTGTAAGGCATCGCCGGCATTCCCCCTTGATGGCGGTATTTAATTCGCCCTGGATCAGAATGCCCTCGGAAGTGTGGCTGATACGCAGTGTGCCCTTAAGGTAGGCCAGATGCAGGTCATCGGATACGGCCAGATCGGGGACATCAAAAGCCACCTCCCGGCTCAGACCCAGGCCGTGACTCAATAAAAAGCCCACATTGAGCTTGAGCACGCGGTTGCTCACAAAGCCGTTAGGAGGTGGTTTCACGATCTTGGGCCTTTTTAATCTACGCCAGGAATTGATGTACACAAGAGTGAGGGCCTGGGGAAGCCTCCATACTTATAAGGTTTATTTCGCAACCGTAAACAATTTTCGTATTTTGAACTGTGTTGTTGCGTGGGAATGGAATTTTTTCAGACCGGCTAATGTTTTTTTCCAAAAACATTGTAACTAACTGATTTTTGTGTGTCAAGATAACCGACAATTATCATGTCGTATGGCCACTTAGTTATAACGGAATTCTAACCAGATCGCCCGTTTTGCGTGTTGGTCAGCCTGTGTTTTCCCAAAACTGGCCCGCTGCGGCGCTATTGACAGGGAAGGAGGGTCGATGATTTAATAGAAGTGACCTGTAAGTGTTATGATTTTGACCACCCGCATCGCCGCACAGCACAGCCAGTCGTTTACCGAAAAATCGGCGCGAAAGCCCCCGGCTTTAGCGGTGGGGAGTGTCACGGTATTGTGTTGGTTCTCCACTTTGCTTTAGTTATCGCAGCTACCGCCTTCAACGCGCTCTTTCGTTCGCTCACATAAGAGTACCTCGTGGTCGCCCGCTGTCATCTATTCGCTGATGGTGCACGTTTGTGCAGGGAGAAGGCTGTGACACAGGCATTCTGGATACCACTGGATGAACTTCAGCCCAGCCAGTTATATGTCAGCCAGATCAAGCTGGATCGCGTGATGCGCTGGTTTGACCCGGCCCACATGGAACGGGTGGAACCTTTGCCCGTGAAGGATCTGGGAGGCTATGTGGTTCTGACCGACGGTCACGCCCGGGCGCTGGCTGCTTACCTGCACCACTGCGAAACCATCCCCGTTTCCTGGAACACCGATTCCCTGGACTGGGAAGCCTACGCGATCTGTGTGCGCTGGTGTCAGGAAGCCGGCATCTGGATGATTGCCGACCTTGAAGATCAGGTGCTGCCGGCGGAGGAATATGAAGTGCAGTGGATTGAACGCTGCCGGGTGATGTTCCAGGGACTTGCCGCACGGCGTGCGTCGGCCTGATGGCTGCTGTGGATTGTGCACTTCTTATGAAATTATTATGCATTGCGCACGTATAGATTTGAAAAAGCTGTATAATATAAACATGGTGAGAAGTCGCGATTGAAACTTTCAGGTTGGGGATTTCTCATTTTTTTGCCCTTTAGCCCAACCACCTTACTATAGTTCTCTGAAAAGGAGAGGAGAAGAACCATGAAGAGATTGCTCAGTCTTGTTCTGGTGCTTGGGATGCTGCTGGGGCTGACCAGCCTGGCGCTGGCGCAGGGGCCATCCGGCGAGCTGGAGATTTTCTCCTGGTGGGCTGGTGATGAAGGGCCTGCATTGGAGGCGTTGATCAATCGTTATCAGGAACTATACCCGGACGTGGAAGTTGTCAATGCCACGGTGACCGGTGGTTCCGGCGTTAACGCGAAGGCAGTGCTCAAGACCCGTATGCTGGGCGGCGATCCCCCCGATACATTCCAGGTTCACGCCGGGCAGGAGCTGATCGGCACATGGGTGATCGCCGATCGTATGGAAGACCTGACCTTCCTCTATGACGAAGAGGGCTGGTGGGATCAGTTCCCGCAGGGCCTGCTGGACCTGCTGAGCACCGAGGACGGCATCTGGTCGGTTCCGGTCAACATCCATCGCTCGAATGTGATGTGGTACGTACCCGCCAACCTGGAAGAGTGGGGCGTGGACGTGCCCCAGACGTGGGATGACTTCCTGGCGGTCTGCCCGACCCTGCAGGAAGCCGGTGTTGTGCCGCTGGCACTTGGTGAGAACTGGACCGTGAATCACCTGTGGGAGAGCGTCGCACTGGCAGGGCTTGGCCCCGATGGCTGGAACGCGCTCTGGGCCGGTGAGAAGAGCTGGACTGACGACGATGTGGTCGCCGTCTGGGAGACCTTCGGTCAGATTCTGGACTGCACCAATGAAGATGCGCCGTCGCTCTCCTGGCAGCAGGCTGTGGACATGGTTGTCAACGGCGAGGCTGCCTTCAACGTGATGGGCGACTGGGCCGCCGGGTACATGACCACCACGCTGGGTCTGGAACCGGGCGAGGGCTTCGGTTGGGCACCGTCACCGGGCACGGATGGCGTGTTCATGATGCTGTCCGACTCCTTCGGCCTGCCTGTTGGTGCGCCGAATCGTGACGCGACCATCGCCTGGCTGCGCCTGCTTGGCTCCGCGGAAGGCCAGGACCTGTTCAACCCGCTCAAGGGTTCGATCCCGGCCAACCTCAACAGTGACGTGACCAACCCCGACCTGTACAACGCCTACTCACGGTCGGCAGCGGAAGACTGGGCCAGCAATACGATCGTGGGCAGCCTGGTGCACGGCGCAGTGGCGAACGAGCGCTTCATGAACGACTTCGCCACCGTCATGGAAATCTTCCTGAGCAGCCGTGATGCTGTGGCCGCCTCCAACGCTGCGCAGGCCGTGGCCGTTCAGGCTGGCATTGGTGGGTAATTCCCGCCTGTGAGTCGCGATTTAGTAGAGGGGCGGGCCTTGTGTGACCCGTCCCTTTTTGCGTTATAGTAGACGCTGCTTTTCCCCTCCCTGGTGTAGAGAGGTTGCGCATATGGGCGTGATGACTCAGTCTCCAACTCTGTTTGCCCGACTCAGGCGGCTGAATCGCGACCGTGTGGCTGCATTCCTGATGCTGCTGCCATCTGTGATTCTACTGGCGATTTTCGTTTATGGCTTCATCGGGCAGACGTTTTACTCTTCGCTGACCGACTGGTCCGGCCTGGCCGAGAATCCTGTCGTTAATTTCGTTGGCTTCGAAAACTATAACCAGTTGTTCACCGACCTCCTGAATGTACGTTTCCGCCAGGACCTGGTCAACACTTTTTTCTTCACCCTCTTTTTTCTGGTTGGCTGTCTGGGGATGGGGCTGCTGCTGGCGGTGCTGCTGGATCAGAACGTCAAGGGCGAGAGTATTTTCCGCACGATCTTTCTTTTCCCTATGGCGCTCTCATTCATCGTCACCGGTACGATCTGGCGGTGGCTGTTCAATCCACGCGGCGGCATCAATGTGCTGCCTACCGTGATCGGGCTGGAGCCGCTGCAGATCCCCTGGATAACCGACCGCACGCAGATATGGCAGTTCAACTGGCAGGACCTGCCCAAGATCATCGCCATTGTGATTGTGGTCACGCTGGTGTGGCTGGCTTACCGCTACTGGCGGCAGGCCCGGCGGCGGGCCATGCTGTACACCGGTGGGGCGGCTGTGCTGATCCTGCTGTGGGTGCTGCTGGGCGGCGCGGATGCCGTACAGACCACACCCATCCCGGAGACGCACGGCTTTAACGTGGCTTTCGTCGGTATTATCATCGCGGCCACGTGGCAGCTTTCTGGCTATACTATGGCCATGTACCTGGCCGGGCTGCGCGGCATTCCCCATGAACTGCGGGAGGCTGCCCGCGTAGATGGCGCAAGCGAGCTTCAGGTATACCGCTATATCATTCTGCCGCTTCTGCGGCCCATCACACTGAGCGCGGTGATCGTGCTGGGGCATATCTCACTGAAGATATTTGACCTGATCTTTGCCATGGCCGGGGCGGATAATGCCACGACCGATGTGCCCGGTATCCTGATGTACCTCACTGCTTTCCGGGGTAACCAGTTTGCCAAAGGCGCGGCCATCGCCATCGTGATGCTGGTTATGGTGGCGGTGGTGATCGTGCCCTATCTGTATACCACGCTGCGTTCGGAGCATGAGCTATGACCCGCCAACAGGTTTCTCCCAGACGTGTGCTGATCTATGTGGCGTTGATCCTGCTGGCGGCGCTGTACCTGCTGCCGGTGTACATGGTGCTGATCACGGCCTTCAAAGACCCGGCGCAGATCAATCTGTCAACCGTGTGGGCGCTGCCTCAGCCCGTGGATTTTCAGGGGTTCATTGAAGCCATCAACGCCTTCATGCCGAATCTGCGCAACAGTGCTTTGCTGGTCATTCCGGCCACCTTGCTCTCGGCGATCATGGGTTCGATGAATGGCTACGTGCTTTCCAAGTGGAAGTTCCGGGGTGCAAACGTGATCTTCCCGCTGATGCTCTTCGGGATGTTCATTCCCTACCAGAGCATCCTGATTCCGCTGTTTCAGTTTTTGCGGAGCATCGGACTGTTCGGCGGCATTCCGGGACTGATTCTGGTGCATGTCGTGTACGGCCTGCCGATCACCACGCTGATCTTCCGCAACTATTACGCGGAAGTGCCCACCGAAATGGTGGAGGCGGCGGCCATTGATGGCGCGGGCTTCTTTGGCATCTACCGCCATATCATGTTCCCCATCTCGCTGCCTGGATTCGTGGTGGTTATCATCTGGCAGTTCACGCAGATATGGAATGAATTCCTGTTTGCCGTCACGCTGACCTCGACGGATGCACATCCCATCACGGTCAAGCTGAGCGAACTGGCTGGCGGGGAGGCCGTGCAGTGGAATCTGCCGATGGCCGGGGCGCTGCTGGCGGCGCTGCCGACTCTGGCCGTGTATATTTTCCTGGGCCGTTATTTCATTCGTGGTCTGCTGGCGGGCAGCGTGAAGGGATAAACCACCGCACCGGCTTAACGGTGTTCAGGGGGCGTATCCACACGGGTACGCCCCTTTTGCGTATTGTGGTATAAACAGGGTGGATTTTTGAAGACAGTCATCTGTTTTATTGCTGAGAATTTTGCCCGGCATGGGTTAAAGGAAGCCTCTATGAATCGCCTGAAAAATGAGACAAGCCCCTACCTGCGCCAGCACGCCGATAATCCGGTGGACTGGTATCCCTGGGGAGAAGAAGCCCTGCAGCGGGCAAAGGAAGAGGACAAACCGATTCTGTTGAGCATTGGCTACAGCTCCTGTCACTGGTGCCATGTAATGGCGCACGAGAGTTTTGAGCATGAACCAACCGCCCGACTGATGAATGACCTGTTCATCAATATCAAGGTGGATCGGGAAGAACGCCCCGACATTGACAGCATCTACATGCAGGCCGTCCAGACCATGACGGGCGGGCATGGCGGCTGGCCGCTGACCGTCTTCCTCACGCCGGACGGCAGACCGTTCTACGGCGGGACGTATTTCCCCCGTGAGCCGCGTCATGGGCTGCCTGCCTTCCGGCAGATACTGGAGGGCGTGGCCGAGGCCTACCGGCAGCGCCGTGATGAAGTCGAGGCGGTGGCCTCCAACCTGGCCGGGGCGCTCAACCGGGATGTGCTGCGCATCGGCGGGGATGATGCCGCGCTCAATGCGGGCCTGCTGGATCAGGCGGTGCAGGGTTTGTGGCGGGACTTTGACCATGTAAACGGTGGGTTTGGCGGCGCGCCGAAGTTCCCCCAGCCGATGAACCTGGAATTCCTGCTGCGGGCCTACAGGCGCACGGGTATGGAAGAAGCATGGCGGATGGTGCAGCGGACGCTTGATCGCATGGCACGGGGCGGGATGTATGACCAGATCGGGGGCGGGTTTCATCGCTACAGCGTGGATGCGATCTGGCTGGTGCCGCATTTTGAGAAGATGCTCTACGATAATGCCCAGCTCAGCCGCCTGTACCTGCATGCCTGGCAGTTGTCAGGGGAGCCGTTTTACCGGCGCATTGCGGAGGAAATCTACGACTATATCCTGCGCGAGATGACTTCCCCGGAAGGCGGCTTTTACAGCGCTACCGATGCCGACAGCGAGGGCGAGGAGGGGCGCTTTTTCGTCTGGGAGCCGGATGAGCTTGTGAGAATTCTGGGCGAGGACGATGCCCGCATCGCCTCAGTCTACTGGGGTGTCAGCGATTACGGCAACTTCGAGGGGCGTAATATCCTTTATGTGCCGGATGATGACGATGTCGCTGCCGAAAAACTGGGCCTCTCGGTGGATGATCTGCGGGCCAGAATCGGGGCGATAAAAGCACGGCTGTATGCAGCGCGAGCGGAGCGCATTCCACCGGGACTTGACGACAAGGTGCTCACCGCCTGGAACGCGCTCC
>JALSTC010000689.1 GCA_026983935.1 Ardenticatenia bacterium | reverse complement strand
CGCCGGGCGGGGGCTTGCCCACCGTCTCAAAGCGCACCTCGCCTGTGTAATGCACGGTGTGCGTCTGGCATTCAGTGGAGCCATAGAGGTTTTTCAGCGTGACGCCGATAGCCCGGAACCAGCGCAGGGCATCCGGGCTGAGGGCCGCGCCGGACGTATAAGCCTCACGCATGTTGACCATGCCCAGCTTGTCCCGCAGCGGGTGGAAAATCGCCACATCGCCCAGCAGGTACAGCAGTTGCCAGAGCAGGGGGGGCTGCTGACCGGAGTCCTTATAGTCCACCACTTTGTAGCCGACCGGCATGAACAGCTTATACAGCATCCGGTTGATCCACGTACTGTCATTCAACCGCACCTGCACCATACTGATCAGGCTTTCCCACAAACGGCTGGGAAAGAGCAACGTGGCGGGGGCGATCTCGCGGATGTCGTTCTGGACGGTCTCCGGCTTTTCCGGGAAATTGACGATGACGCCGTTCTGAACGTGATTGCTCAGGCCCAGGCTCTGCTCGGTGATCCAGGCCAGCGGGCTGAACGAGACGTAGTTGTCGGTATCGGTGAACGGCGCGATCGCCATCACATGCCGCGTGCCGTAGATCAGGTTGCTGTGGCTGATCATCGCCCCTTTGGGCAGACTGGTCGTGCCGCTGGTATAGCTGAGGATGGCGACGTCGTCCCCCTTGCCGGCCTTCACCATTTCTTCAAACGCGCCGGGGTGTTCCTTTGCGTAAGCGCGGCCCAGTTCTTCCACCTGCTCAAAGCTGAGCAGCCAGGGGTCATCGTAACTCCACAGACCGCGTTCTTCCCAGTAGATGACGTTCTTCACTGCGGGGACTTTATGCTCATCACGCAGTTCGAGCATCTTGTCACACTGTTCCTGGTCATGCGCGATGACAAAAACCGAGTCCGAATCGGTGACCAGATATTCAAGTTCCTGCGGCGTGGCGTCGGTGAAGATGCCGATGGTCGCGCCGCCTGCGCTCTGCACGGCGATCTCCGCCCAGTAATATTCCGGGTCGTTATCGCCAATGATGCTGACCTTATCCTCTCGCTGCAGCCCCAGGCTGACCAGCCCCAGGCAGAAATCATGGACATGCGCCAGGCTCTCCGTCCAGGAGTATTCCCGCCAGATGCCAAAGCGCTTTTTGCGCATTGCCACTTTGTCAGGGCCATAGCGGTTGGCCAGGGTCAGGAAAAACTTGGGGATGGTGTCTTGACGGGAATCCAGAGGTGCGAGCAGATCATGTGCAGGAGAGGATGAGTGTTTCACGTTCAGGCTACCTCCCCCAGATAAGCCTGGATCACCTTCGGATCGCGCTGGATTTCCTCCGGTGTTCCTTCCGCGATCTTGCGGCCAAAATCCAGCACCACGATCCGGTCTGCAATATCCATAACCAGCCCCATATCATGTTCGATCAGGAGGATGGTCATGTGCTGGCGTTCGTGGATATCGAGGATAAACCGTGCCATGTCTTCCTTTTCCTCGACGTTCATCCCGGCCATCGGTTCGTCCAGCAGGAGCAGCGTCGGTTCCAGTGCCAACGCCCGCCCCAGTTCGACCCGCTTGCGCAGGCCGTAGCCCAGCGTACCGACCACGCTCTTGCGGATGTGTTCCATTTCCAGAAAATCGATGATTTCTTCCACCACGCGGCGGTGTTCGACTTCTTCCCGGCGGGCAGGCCCCCAGAAGATGGCATCCAGCAGCATGCCGGACTTCATGTGAATATGGCGGGCGGCCATGAGGTTGTCCAGCGTGGTCATGTGGGTGTAGAGGGCGATA
>JALSTC010000688.1 GCA_026983935.1 Ardenticatenia bacterium | reverse complement strand
ACCCTCGGCATGAGTCGGCGCGGCGGGCGCGAGCGGTCATGGTACGGTGGGAGGCAGCAGTCGCCGGGAAATGAATTTCCCGGCTGAGGAAGAAAAGTCCGGTTCAAACCGGACTCGTGGGCAGGGTAGACCGCGAGGAGTCCAGATGAATCTGGACTTTCCCTGCTCAGCCCTGGAATTTATTCCGGGGCGTGTGAAGCTCCCTGATTTGTCAGACTCCCATACAGCGGAAGCACCCATGACAGCACCAGATCAAAACGTAAAACGCAAAACGCAAGACGTTTCTTCCCCCCGGCTGCGCTTTGCGCCGTCTCCCACCGGCATCACGCACCTGGGCAACCTGCGCACCGCGCTCTTCAACTGGCTCTATGCCCGCCAGCAGGGCGGGCAGTTCATCCTGCGCATCGAGGACACCGATCAGGAGCGGCGCGTGCCGGGCGCGGTGGAACGGTTGATGGATGACATGCGCTGGCTGGGGCTGGACTGGGACGAAGGGCCGGACGTCGGCGGGCCGGTTGGCCCTTATGTGCAGTCGGAGCGGCTGGCCCATTACCGCGAGGGCGCGGCGCGGCTGCTGGAATCGGGCGCGGCCTACTACTGTGACTGCACCCCGCAGCGGCTGGCCCGGCTGCGTGAGGAGCAGCTCGCCCGCGGCGAGATGCCCCGCTATGACCGGCACTGCCGGGCGCGGGGACTGGGGCCGGGGCCGGGCCGTGTGATCCGCTTCAAGACGCCGCTGGAAGGCCGGACGACCGTCACCGATCTGGTGCGCGGCGAGTCCACCTTTGACAACCGCCAGCTCAGCGACCCCGTGATCATGAAGTCGGACGGCTTCCCGACCTATCACCTGGCCAACGTGATTGACGACCACCTGATGGGCATCACGCACGTGCTGCGCGGCGATGAATGGCTCAGCTCGCTGCCGCTGCATGTGCTGCTCTATGCGGCCTTTGGCTGGCAGCCGCCGATCTTCGTCCACCTGCCGCTGATCGTGGATATGCACGGGCGCAAGCTCAAAAAGCGCCCGGAGGAACTGCCCGACGTCACCGCGGAGTACCTGGCCTATGCCCGCCTGTTCCGCGTGGAGACGCTGCGCGAGCGCGGTTACCTGCCGGAGGCGGTGCTCAACTATCTGGCGCTGCTCGGCTGGAATCCCGGCACGGAGCAGGAGCTGTTCACGCCGCAGGAGCTGATCGCCGCCTTCCGCCTGGAGCGCATCTCGCCCGCCCCGGCGAAGTTCGATGCCGACCGGCTTAACTGGTTCAACCGCCAGCATCTGGCCCGGCTGGATGAGGCGGCGCTGCTGGCGCGGGGGCGGCCCTTCCTGCAGGCGGCCTATGACGACCCCCGGCTGGAGGATGACGGCTGGACGGCGGCCCTGATCGCCGCCGCGCGCGAGGAGATCACCACGCTGGGCGACCTGCCCGCCGCGACCGCCTGGGCTTTCCATGACCCGGTGCAGCTCGACGACGAGGCGTGGCAGGCCCTGCGCAGCGATCCCGCCGCCCCGGTGCTGGCTGCCTTCCGCGAGGCGCTGCCGGAGGCCGGGCGGCTGACTCTGGAGGAAGCCAACGACCTGCTGCGCGGATTGATGCGCCGCTTTCGCAAGGCGCACGGCTGGAGCGGGCGGCAGGTGCTCTTCCCCCTGCGGGCCGCGCTGACGGGCACGGTGCACGGCCCGCACATGGCGGCTATCGTCGCCCTGCTGGATGCAGAGACCATGCGCCGCCGCCTCGACCGCGCCCTGCCGTAAGGCTATTCCGCCTCCGCCAGCACGCCCGCG
>JALSTC010000687.1 GCA_026983935.1 Ardenticatenia bacterium | reverse complement strand
CCTGTTATATCAGCGCACATTTGAGCTGCAGGAGCAGGGCACACGCCTGATGCTGCTGGCGGATGTAGGGGGCTTTCCCGTCGGGCAGATTTTTATCAGCTTTGAAGGTGTGCGAGGTGAATTCCACTCCGGTTATCTGTACTCGCTGCGGGTGTTGGAGCCGTTCCGGGGGCGGGGAATTGGCACCCGGTTGATCCGGGCAGCGGAGGACATCCTCCGGGCACGCGGTTATCAGCGGGCAGTGATTGCGGTGTCCAGGCAGAATGACCGCGCCCGACGGCTCTATGAGCGGCTGGGATATGTGGTTTACAGGGAGGACGCCGGGCGGTGGCAGTATACGGATCATCATGGGCGCGTCCGCCGGGTGCATGATCCCTCGTGGATGCTTCACAAATCGCTTTGATCGGACGGGCAGGAGGATGGAGCGCACAATGATGGTGATCAGGAGAATTCTGGGACGTTTTCGCCGCAGGTCGGGCGAAGTGGCCGATCGGCCTGCTGACCTGATGGAAAGTGAAGTTGGCCCGGATCAGGGATATGGGCAGGACATTACTTTTACCGGGGCGCAGGTGTTGGAGGCCGAGCCGCTCGACCAGACGCGCCTGGTGCTGCGCTTTCGTGTGCTGCTGCTTGTAGTGCTGGTAGCTGCTGCGGCGGTTCTGCTGGCTGGTGGCGTCTTTGGGCAGCTTTCAGGTTTGTTGGAACTCTGGCCGTGGTTCCTGGTCTTGGTTGGCGCGTTGTGGTTGTTGATTGGACTGGTGACTGCCGGAGCCACTGCCACGTTGGGAGGGCCGGTGTTGGTCGCTGTTGGACTGGCAGCACTGCTGGATCAGCAGTTTGTGCCCTCTTTTGCGATGGCGGCTGCCGGGGCGGTGCTGATTGCGCTGGGGGCTGCGGTAATTGTGCGCGGTCTGACGATGCCCCGCATCTGATACTGCCCGCCCCGGCATATTCTTGGATGACGTTTTTATGCGACAGCGGCCAGCGCCTGGCCGAGGTCGGCGAGGATGTCTTCCACGTCTTCCAGCCCGACTGACAGTCTGACGAGTCCGTCGGTAATTCCCATGGCTGCCCGCTCTTCCGGCGCGACTTTGAAATGCGTCATGCTGGCCGGGTGCTCAATGAGTGTGTCCACGGTGCCCAGGCTGACTGCCAGCGTGCACAGCCGCGTGTGGTCCATCAGGGCTTTCCCGGCTTCGAGGCCGCCCTTCATCTCGAATGACAGCATAGCGCCGAAGTCGTCCATCTGGGTGCGGGCCAGGTTGTGCTGCGGAAAGCTCTCCAGTCCCGGATAGTTGACATGTGCCACTGCCGGATGATCGGATAGAAAACGGGCCACGGCCATCCCATTCTTGCAGTGTCTTTCCATGCGCAGGGGGAACGTCTTGAGGCCCTGCCGGGTGAGCCAGGCATCCATTGGACTGGGGGTTGCTCCATGCAGCCGCAGTGTGGGCAGCAGGTTTTCATGGAAGACCTGTTCGTTGGCAGTGACGATCGCGCCGCCGACGACGGTTCCGTGCCCTGTGAGGTACTTGGTTGTGCTGTGCAGGACAACGTCCACGCCCATCTCCAGCGGACGCTGCAGATAGGGTGTGGCAAAAGTGTTGTCAGCCACGACCAGCGCCCCGACGGCGTGGGCGCGCTCGACAACGCCGCGAATGTCTGTCAGCGCCATGGTGGGATTGGCCGGGGACTCGATGTATACCAGACGCACGCTGTCATGCTGTGCCAGCACTGTTTCCAGATCGTTGATGTCAGGGCCGTTGAAAGTAACATGACGGATGC
>JALSTC010000686.1 GCA_026983935.1 Ardenticatenia bacterium | reverse complement strand
GTTATCCATAGTGCATTTGCCCCCTGCCCCCGCCCCCGATCGCAGTTTGATCGGGGTGCGGGGTTATCATGTCTGCGGATACAACAAGGATCGGGAAAAGAATGGCCGTACGTATTCTCGTTGTGGACGACGAGGCGAGTATTCGCAATCTGGTCCGGGCCTACCTTGAAGCAGAGGGATATACGGTTCACACTGCCGAAGATGGCATACAGGGGCTGGCCGCCTTTCGTCGTTACCAGCCGGAGCTGGTCGTGCTGGATGTGATGCTGCCCGGCATGGATGGCTTTGAGGTATTGCAGCAGATTCGCCGCGAGTCCGAAGCCTATGTACTGATGCTCACCGCCAAATCGGAGGAGGCCGACCGCGTGATTGGCCTGACCGTCGGCGCGGACGATTATCTGACCAAACCATTCAGTCCGCGTGAGTTGGTGGCGCGTGTCAAAGCCATCCTGCGGCGCGGTCGCCAGGCTGTTACAGAGGACCCTGTGCTCACGTTTGCCCATATCCGGATTGACAGCAAGCGGTTCAAGGTCTGGCGGGATGAGCAGGAGATTGACCTCACCGCGTTGGAATTCAAGCTGCTCAAGACACTGGCGACATACGCCGGAATGGTGCTCAGCCGGGAGCAACTGCTTGAGCGGGTGTGGGGGTATGATTTCTACGGGGATGAGCGCGTGGTGGATGTGCATATCGGGCGCATCCGCCAGAAGCTGGAACCCGATCCCGCTCACCCACGCTACATCATCACCGTTCGCGGCATCGGCTATAAGTTTGAGGATGAACCGGCATGAGTCTGGCGTGGAAGTTCTTTATCTCCTATCTGATCGTCATCATCACAGGCCTGCTGGTACTCGCCGTCTCAACGGCTTTCGTTGCGCCGGTCGCCTTCTCCGAACATGTGCACACCATGCGTGAAATGATGGGAGACAACTGGAGAGCGATGGGCAGCATGATGGGCATGATGGGCGAGGACACGACGGCACAGTTTGAAGCTGAACTGGACGCCAACTTTCGTGAGGCGGTCAACCGGGCGCTGTTTCTGGCGGGCATTGCGGCCACCATCGCGGCAGCGGGCGTAAGCTGGTTTGTCAGCCAGCGGGTAGCCCGTCCCATCAAGGATATGAGCCAGGCCAGCCAATATATCGCTGCAGGGCATTATAACAAGCGGTTGGACGTCTATACTGATGATGAGCTTGGCGAACTGATGCAGAACTTCAACCGCATGGCAGAAGCACTGGCCGAAACCGAAGCCATGCGCCAGCAGCTCATTGCCGACATCAGCCATGAGCTAAAAACGCCGCTCGCCAGCATCAAGGGATACATGGAGGGGTTGCAGGATGGCGTCATCTCGCCGACACCGGAGACCTTTCAGCTTGTGCATCGCGAAGCCGATCGCCTGCAGCGCCTGGTACATGACCTGCAGGAACTTTCCCGCGCCGAGGCCGACCAGCTTCAACTGGACATTCAGACTCATGATGCTGTGGAGCTGGTGAATTCGGTAGTGGAATGGATTCACCCGCAGTTTGAGGATAAGGGAATCACGCTGACTGCCGAACTCCCCCCGCAACCGCTCAGTGTGCGGGCCGATTTCGACCGCATCCGGCAGGTTTTGCTCAATCTGCTGGGCAATGCCCTGCAGTACACACCGCCAGGCGGGCGTGTCACTCTGCGCGTAGAGCGGGATGACGCCGATTCGATGCTGCGATTTGCGGTGGAAGATACCGGCATCGGACTGACTGCCGATGATCGAGAGCGCATATTTCAGCGTTTTTACCGCGTGGATCGGTCACGC
>JALSTC010000685.1 GCA_026983935.1 Ardenticatenia bacterium | reverse complement strand
CTGACCGACATCCGGATAGTCATCCCGGCCACGCTGGGCCTGACGTGGGGGCTGCTCAGCCTGGGGGGAATCGGGGCGCTGCTGCGGCACAGGCGGTTTGGCCTGGCTCTGATTCTGGCGGTCGGCATCGGCATCGCCGCCTTCATGGCGTTGGAAGTCTCCCTGCCGATCTGGAAAGCCGTTCCCTTTCTGGCCAACGCACGCTTCCCGGGCCGCATCTTCCGCATTGGTGCGGTATTCATCGCGCTGGCCGGGGGAGCCTGCCTGCTGTGGCTGCCTGCCCGCTGGCGAAATGCCGCCCTCGTTGTTCTCACCGCCGGGGTGCTGCTCGCCGCCCTGCCCTGGACTTATCCCGTTCAGGACTTCGTCCAATGGCCCTCCGGGCTTTCCGCGCAGGACGAAATCGCCTTCGAGCTGGTCGAACATGACTGGGGGACGACATCCTACGATGAATTCGACCCGATATGGGGCGCGGCCATTCCGCTTGACCCGCCGCCGGAGCCAGAAGCGTATGCCGCCCACCCCTTCCGGCTGATCGTGCGGCGGGCGGACATCATCCGGCAGTGGCCCGATCTTCAGGTGGAAGAACTCGACGATGACACCGTGCGCGTGACCGTGACAGAGGAGATGCCGGTGCGCTTCCGCCAGTACTACTTCCCCGGCTGGACGGCCACGCTGGACGGCGAAGCGGTGGAGCCATACCCGGAAGCGGAAATGGGGCTGCTGACGGTGGACGCCCCGGCGGGGGAGCACATCATCACCCTGCGCTACACAGGCACGCCCGACCAGATGGCGGGCACGCTGATCAGCCTGTTGAGCGCGGGACTGGCGCTGGCGCTCCTGTGGCGCGGCGGGGAGAAGCAGGCCGTCAGCCAGAATAAGGGCAAGGCACTCAGCCCGCGCTTTGGCCAGGGACTGATCGCCGGCATCGTGGTCTTCACGCTGGTCAATACCTTCATCATCGGCCCACACACGCTGCTGTTCCGGCATCGCTCACCGCCGGATGCGCCTGTGTACATGGAAACGCCCGTCCATGCCTTTTTCGGGGATGCCATCGAACTGCTGGGCTACACTCTGCACCGGCAAAGCGTCCAGCCGGGCGGCACGCTGGACATCACGCTCTACTGGCGGATACATGCGGAACTGACACAGCGCTATGGCTCGGTCGTGCAGTTGGTCAACCTGCCCGTCAGTGAGGCGTGGGGCGTCGAACCACCGCTGCCCTCGCTGACCACGCAGGTGGATGTCTATTCCACTGCTGATCGCTTCCTCTCCGAAGCACACCGCCTGCAAATCTCCGGGAATGTCCCGCCTTATGCAGGACGAATCAAGGTCGCGGTGACCGACGATGAGGGCAATCTGCTGCCCACAACAGGGGGCGCGGACTATCTGCTGCTCGATCCGCTGATTCGCGTGCAGGGCAGCGGCCCAACGGCAGCGCGGACTCTTGACTACCGCTTCGGCGAGGGCCTGTCGCTGGTCTGCGCCTCCGTCACACACAGCGCAGACCAGATTGATATTCAACTTTACTGGCATGTGGATTCCCCGCCGGGGCAGGATGTGACCGCATTTGTGCACGGCCTGGATGATACCGGGCAGCTCATCGCCCAGAACGACACACCGCCGCTGGGCGGCAGCTATCCGGCCTCGCTGTGGCTGCCGGGGCAGAATCTGGCCGACCACTACGCCCTGCCCGCGGACAGCCGCATCACTGCGGTGGCCTTCGGGCTGTACCGGTCAGATGACCTGGAGCGCCTGCCGGTCACTCATGACGGGCAGGCCGTGCCGGAAAG
>JALSTC010000684.1 GCA_026983935.1 Ardenticatenia bacterium | reverse complement strand
AGAGCTATCTGCTGGCCCAGGCCAACGGGCGGGATGTCGGGCTGGTCGGCTTTCAGGTGGAAAACCTGATCACCCGCGTGGACGAATTCCTGGTCGTGCCGGAGGCCATGCTGCCCTCGGTCATCACCGGCCTGATCGAAGCCGTCGAAGAAGCCTCCAGAGAGCTGCAGAGCGAGATCGGCTTCTTCTTCCTGCCGCAGGGCCTGCCGCAAAGTGTGCTGGATGTCTTCGCCGGTATGGAATATGTGCCGCGCACGCTGGAAGAGATCAAAGTCCCGGCCTGGCGGGAGGCTGCCCGCGAAAGCCAGCCGGAGGGTACGGTGATTTACGCCAAGAAACTGCGCGCCGAGCGCGTCTTGAAGCCGCTTTAGGTCGGAGGCCTGATAGATGGAGCGAGTCGTGGAAACGCTGAAGCAGCTTCCGGGCGCGTCCTGGGTGGAAGCGCACCCGCGCCTGAGCGCGTGGATCGTGCTGGCGCTGGGCATGGTGATCCTGCTGGCAATCGAAGCGCGGGACGTGGGCCTGCTGCCCGGCCAGTGGATCGCGCTGATCGCGGCAACAGTGCTCGTCGCCGGGGCCTGCATCTGGATCATCACCTGGGACGATGACGACCTGAGCGAGGAAGAGCAGGATAACGGTTAGAACACCTGCCTGTCTACCGGGGACACGACAACACGGGGAGCATGGCGGCTCCCCGTTGTATATGTTCTGCCATGCCTCTCGCCGGTTATCGGGCCGCACGCACGCGCCACATACGATGCCCCAGGCACCGCCACTCATTTCGATCAAGTCGGCATCCTGAGATCGGAAGGGAAAATCGAAATGCTCATGATCCGCTGCCTGCTGCTGATACTCCTACCGCTGCTGGCGGCCTGTGGCGTGACCACCGGCCCGCCAGCCACCGCTACCCTGGAGGGGATAACCATGTCACCGGAAAGTGCCGCCAATGCCGATGTCGAGTATGTGCGGGCCGTGCAGACCGCCGATGGAAGCTGGACGTTCACCGTCATCGTGCGCCACCCCGACACCGGCTGGGAAGATTACGCCGACGGCTGGGACGTGGTCACGCCGGACGGCACGGTGCTCAAGCCCGACCCGGAAAGCCCGTTCACCCGCCTGCTGCTGCACCCCCATGAAAACGAGCAGCCCTTCACCCGCAGTCAGGGCGGCATCATCATCCCGCCGGACGTGAGCCGCGTGCTGGTGCGGGCACATGATCTGGTAGACGGCTTCGGCGGGCGCGAGGTGTGGGTAGACCTCACCACAGACTCGGGGCCGGATTTCGAGGTGGAGCGCAGCGAGGGGGCAAACTGAGCAGCCGTGGACGCATTTCTGGACGTTGCCTACAACGTGGTTGCGCCGATCTTTCTGGTTGTCGGCATTTCGGCGCTGTTCAGCCTCCGCTTCAAACTCGACACACAAACGCTCTCCAGTCTGATCGTTTACCTGTTTTCGCCGCTGCTGGTGCTGGATGGCATCGCCAACTCCGACCTGCGGGCGGACGAGATCGGGCGGATCGGGGCTGTGGTGATCCTGCTGGCCGTGGCGATGACCGTGATCGGCTATGGGCTGGCGCGGCTGTTCCGCTTTGACCGCAAGCTGGAAAGCGCCTTCGTGCTGACCGTCGTCCTGATCAACGCGGGCAACTACGGTCTGCCGCTCAACGAATTCGCCTTCGGGGAACCGGGGTTTCAGCGGGCGATGGTTTTCTACGTCGCATCGGCGCTGGTGACCTATACACTGGGCGTGTATCTGGCGTCACGCGGATCGGCATCCATCCGCCGGTCGCTGCTCAAC
>JALSTC010000683.1 GCA_026983935.1 Ardenticatenia bacterium | reverse complement strand
GTTTGCGATGGGCAGGCGGGCGGGGGTCGTCTATTTCCTGGACCAGGAAACCAATCGTCTGCTGCTCCAGGCGGCCTCCGGTCTGCCGGAATCTTATCAGGAAACGGTGCGCGTGATTCCCGTCGATCCGGAGGGCAGCCCCTGCGGCCGGGCCGCTTACCTGAGGGGGGCCATATTCGTCGAAGACATCGCAGCCGATCCGCTGTGGGAGGCGCATCGTGAGGTCGCTCTGCAGCACGGCCTGCGGGCCTGCTGGTCTGTGCCCATCCTTTCCACCGACGATGAAGTGATCGGTGTGCTGGCGCTGTATCACCACGAAACGCGCCGCCCTGATGACACGGACCGGCAGTTGATCGCGGTGATGACGCATATTATCGGTCTCACCATCGAACGTGACCGCACCGGCCGGGCGCTGGCCAATGAGCGCAATCTGATGCATACCCTGCTGGAGGCGATTCCCAGCTTCATCTATGTCAAGGATACACAGGCACGCTTCGTGATGGTCAACGCGGCCATGCTCCGGGAGTTGGGCGCGGACTCTCAGGAGGAAGTGATCGGCAAGACCGACTTCGATTTCTATCCAGATGATCTGGCAGAACGGTACTATGCTGATGACCAGATGGTGATGACGACCGGCAGGACGTTGATCAACAGAGAAGAGCCGGGGCTGGACGCCACGGGCTACCCCCACTGGGTGCTGACCACCAAAGTGCCGCTCCGTGACAGCACAGGGCAGATCATCGGGCTGGTGGGAATCACGCGGGACATCACCGAACGCAAGGCGGAACAGGCCCGGCTGCGTGCCTCTGAGGCGGAGCTGCGGACGTTGTTCAACGCGATGCCGGATGTGGTGCTGGTGCTGGATAAGGATGGCCGCTACCGGCGCGTCGCGCCGACCAACCCCGATCTGCTTTACAGGCCGTCGGAGGAACTGCTGGGCAGCACGCTGCATGAGGTGCTGCCCCAGGAGACCGCCGATCGCTTCCTGGGCTACATCCAGAAAGCGCTGGCCGAAGGGCGGCCTGTCCGTGCGGAGTATGCCCTGGAGATTGGCGGACGGGAAGTGTGGTTCGCGGCGACGATCTCCCCCATGGATAAGGAGCAGGTGCTCTGGATTGCCCGTGATGTGACTGAGCGCGTGCTGGCGGAGCGAGCGCTGCGCGAAAGCGAGGAAAAATACCGCTCGTTGATTGAAAAATCGCATGACATGATTTACCTGCTGCGTCAGGGGCATTTCGAACTGATCAATTCCCGCTTCGAGGAAGTGTTCGGCGTCACGCTGGAGGAGGTGCGGGCTCCTGATTTTGATGTTGACACGCTGGTTGCGCCGGAATACCGGCCCATGATCAGGGAACGGGGACGGATGGCCGTGGCAGGCCGTGCGCATGAGCTGAGCGACCGCTACGAATTCACAGCCCTGGATAAAGACGGCAGGCGCATCGAGCTTGAAGCCTCGGTGGCTTACCTGATGGACAAAGATGGCATCGTCACACAGGGCATTCTGCGTGACATCACCGAGCGCAAGCGGGTGGAGGAGACGCTGCGCCGCCTCAATGCCGAACTGGAACAGCGCGTCGCGGAGCGCACCGCTGAAATACGGGCCCAGCATCAGCGCATCGTGGCTATTCTCGATTCCGTGGCCGATGCTGTGGTGGTGACAAACCTGGATGGCCACGTGGTGCTGGCGAATCCAATGGCGCAGCATTTATTGGGGGAGGCGCCTGCTGACGCCGACCTGAGCCGCCATTTGAGCGAAATGATGGAGCATCTGGCGGTACATCCGGGTCAGGTTTATAC
>JALSTC010000682.1 GCA_026983935.1 Ardenticatenia bacterium | reverse complement strand
CAGCGCCGTGCCCCAGCCGACCGTTGCCAGGCTGCCGGTGTTGCAGTGGTGGATGATCGTCGCCTTGTCCGGGACAAGCTCAGCACCATAAGCGCCCATGCGCTTGTTGATCTCGATATCCTCATCCGCGATCTTCTGTGCTTCGGCCAGCAGGGCCTCCCGCAGTGCGTCCACCGAGTCCCATTTCGGGTCTTCCGCCAGCCGCATCATGCGATCCAGCGCCCAGAAGAGGTTAACCGCCGTCGGGCGCGATTTGGAAAGCACATCTCTGGCCTGGCGCAGTTCTTCACGCAGGGCATCAACGGTGGTGGCCTTGCTCTTCTGCGCGGCAATCGCCATGCCAAAGCCCGCCGCCGCGCCAATGGCGGGCGCGCCCCGGATCACCATCGTCCGGATGGCGTCGGCCACTTCCTGGTAGGTGTCGTAGCACTTGATCTCGAATTTCAGGGGCAGCGCAGGCTGGTTGATCATGCAGACCCGCCCATCTTCCCAGAAGATCGTCCGCGTCTCTTCAGTGGTAGTAGTCATCCTTTTGTCGCCCTCTCTTTCAGTCCGTCCAGGGATACGTTGGCTTGCAGGCGGTGGCGACTTCCACGAGGTCCTCGATGGTTCGCATCTGCTCACGCTCCAGGAGCAGCGCCCGCCCGATGTTCAGCGCCAGGCTGGCTGCGATGGATCGCTCCTCCACGTCCTCGATGCCGCGAATGTCCTCAACGCCGGCCAGCCCGATGATGCGGCGCATCATCTTGGCCGCGCCCATGCCCGCCGTATCATGCAGTACCCGCAGCATGTAATCTTCCTGATAGCCTTTGGGCATATCCATGGGGTCTACCTGATCCCAGATAGCCTGGAATTCACGTTCGAAGACATGCCACAGGTCAATCACCGTATCGGTCAGGTACCTGCGGAAATCGGCCCGCTTCTCCGGGTCGGGGCTGCGGACTTCGTGTGAGGCGTAGCTGAGGAACAGGTTGCCGATCACCGCGCCAATGTCGAAGCCCATCGGCCCGTAGAAAGCAAATTCGGGGTCAATGACGAACGTCTCGGTCTCGTTGACCATGATACTGCCGGTGTGCAGGTCGCCGTGGATGAGCGCCTGCGCGTGGGTCATGAACTTTTCTTTCATCTTCGCCATTTCGACATGCAGCGCCTCGTCTGCCTGGAAAGCCAGCACCTGCGGCTCGATCTCCTTATGGTAGGCGTTGCGCTCGGTCTTGCGATATGGCTCGGTGAAAACCAGGTCTTCCGTGATCTTGCACAGCTCAGGATTGATAAAGCGGGCCACTTCCTCTTTCTTCGTCCGGTAATCCAGTACCAGATCGGAGGTCATGCCCAGCGTCTTCGCCAGAAAAACGCCGATGTGCTCCGCGAAGTGGGGGTACTTGATACCCTGAATCAGCCCCTTGCGCATGACAATGTGGTGATTCAGGTTCTGCATGACGATCAGGTACATTTCCGGGTCAAAGTAATAGACTCGCGGTGTGTGCTGCGGACAGTAGCGATATTCCACGTCCAGCGCCTGGGCCTCGATGCGGGCACGGTCGGCAGGCATCGGCCAGCTTTCGCCGACCAGCCGCACGTAGGGCAGTGCCTGTTTGATCACGACGGTGCGCTCCGGGTCATCCTGCGCCCAGATTTTGAAGACCAGATTGAGGTTACCATCGCCGACTTCGACCGCTTCCAGGGGTTCACCGGTGCGGAAGACGCCGTTCAGCCTGTCTGCCTGGGAACGAACGTAGTCAATGACGGTGCTTTCCTCAAGCGGTCGGTAATTGGGGGGGAGTTCTTTGAACATCACGTCTCTCCTTGAGCACGTACAGTGTTGCCACCGGGTGCCTGCGGGCCGTCATACGCCCACGCCGGTGTGATCACAAATCTGGGGACCTGCGGCTGCTAACCGCTTGTCCTGTCCCGGTCGGCTTTGCCGGAGAACACCACGTTCACGATCAGCGCCACCAGCAGCACCAGACCGGTGATGAATTCCTTCAGGAAGCTGTCAATACTGGCGATATTGTCCAGGCCATTGCGCAGCGTGCCGTAAATGAGCAGGCCGATCACGGTCTGCGGGATGCCGCCCCGCCCACCGGTCAGCGACGTGCCGCCCAGCACGACCGCGCCGATGGCATCAATCAGGAAGCTCTGAATCTGCTGCGGCTGGGCGCTGCCCAGACGGCCCATGTTGACGATCCCGGCCAGCCCGGCGGTGAAGCCGCCGATGCCCAGTACGATGATGATGATCAGGTCGGTATTGACCCCGGCCAGCCGTGCGGCAGATTTATTGGCCCCGGTCATGTAGACATAGCGCCCGAAGCGGGTGTAGCGCAGCACCAGAAATCCGGCCAGCAGGGACAGCGCAGCCACAATGACCAGCACGCGGATTCCATCCTGCCCGCCGATGCGCCCGCTGCCCAGGAATGTCGAGAGTTCGGAAATCTCGAACACGATTCGCCCGCGGCTGATGAAAATCGCCAGTCCGGAGGCAATCAGCGACATGGCCAGTGTGGACATGAACGAGGGGATGCGGAATTTGGTCGTGGCAACCCCGCTGATCAGGCCCAGCAGCGTGGCGACCCCCAGCCCGGCCAGCAGCGGCCAGGGTTCCGGCAGCTCCAGGTTGGCGTAAAGGTGCGCGGAGAGCACGCCGGTCAGTGTCACGACCGCCGCGATGCTCAGGTCAATTTCGCCGGTCAGCAGCACAAACGTGACGCCGGTACCCAGAATCGCCAGCGTGGAGATCTGCGCCAGAATATTGTTCAGATTGACGGGCCGCAGAAAGCTGTCAGAGGCCAGGCTGAAGAAAAGCGCCAGTGCCAGCAGAGTCCACAGCGGAGCCAGCGCGCTGAGGCGCTGCTTCCACCGCTCCTGCGAGGTTTGCTGCCTTTCCCGGCTTTTCGCTGCCGTCAGGTTCGGGTTCTCAATATTGGCACTCATATCATCCTCATCAGGGTTTCTTTGTCGAGATTTGTGTTCTCCATCCGGGCGACGATCCGACCGTGCGACATCACTACCACACGGTCAGCAATAGAAAGAACGGTCTCCGGCTCCGAGGAAACCACCAGCACGCCGTAGCCCTCATTGCGCATATTGCGCAGGATGCCCAGCACCTCGCTCTTCGCGCCGACATCCATGCCGCGCGTGGGTTCGCTGGTCACAAAGATTTTCGGCGGGAAGGTCAGCCAGCGGGCAATGGCCACTTTTTGCTGGTTGCCGCCGCTCAGCTTCCCGACGGGATTCAGCGGATTGGGCGGCTGGACATTGACCATTTCCATCGCCCGACGGGCAATCTCCACCTCTCGGTTCACATCCGGCACGACGGGGGCAATCCGGGCCAGATGCGGCAGGGAAATATTCTTATAATTCGGCTCATCCATAAACAGGCTCTTGCGCCGCGATTCTGTGGCATAGGCCACGCCGTGCCGGATCGCATACTGGGCGGAATGGTTCAGTGGAAAAGTGTGCCCATCTACTGTGATGGAGCCGCTGTCCACGCGATACATGCCAAAAATAGCCCGCGCCACATCAAAATGCCCCGCGCCGATAGCCCCGTACAGCCCGACGATCTCACCTACGTCCACAACCAGATTGACATCGGAAAAGACGTCGGCGGTGAGGTCTTTCACACGCAGCATGACATGATCGTGATCGGGCACTTCAACGGCGGGCGGCAGGGTGGCATTGGCCTCGCGCCCCAGAATCAGCGAGATCAACCGTCCCATCTCCGTCTCTTCGCGGGCGACCGTCGCCACTTTTTTCCCGTCGCGCAGGACGGTGATCCGGTCGGCCACCTGCATCACTTCCTCCAGAAAGTGCGAGATGTAAATAATACTGCGGTTGTCACGCCGGAGCTGGCCGACCAGTTCGAGCAAGCGCGCCACTTCTGCAGGGGAAAGGGCGGAAGTCGGCTCATCCATGATCAGCACACGCGCCCCGGAAAGGATCACGCGCAGCACTTCCACGACCTGCTGGATGCCCAGCGAATACTCCCGTAGGGGCCGCCGCACATCGATTTCAAAACCCAGCCTGGCGAGTTCCTCATAGGCAACGGCGTTCATCTTCTTCCAGTCGATCTTGCCCCAGGGCGTGGTGGGCTGGTCGCCCAGGAACACATTCTC
Organism: Ardenticatenia bacterium; assembly: GCA_026983935.1. Classification (GTDB taxonomy): domain Bacteria; phylum Chloroflexota; class Anaerolineae; order Aggregatilineales; family Ch27; genus JALSTC01. The sequence continues at coordinate 4,336 of JALSTC010000682.1, read as the reverse complement.
TGCCACGGAAAGATCGGGGATCACGCTCAATTCCTGGTGAATCATGCCAATGCCGCGCAGCAGCGCATCTTTGGGGGAGTGGAGCTGCATGCGCTCGCCGTTAAGGAAATACTCGCCCTCATACTCGGTATAGATACCGGCCAGGATGCGCATCAGGGTGCTTTTGCCCGCGCCGTTTTCCCCGACCAGGGCATGCACTTCCCCTTCACGCAGGTCAAAATCCACGCTGTCCAGGGCTTGCAGGGTGCGGAATCGTTTGGAGATGTTTTTGAGTTCAATGATCGGTGGGGAACTCAAAGTGCTGCTCCTTCAGTCTAACCAGCGTTACATGACCCGTTTTGCATAGGCCGCGGCAGGGCTGTCGGTGACGGCGTGCGTGCCGTCACCGACGATGCCGTACAGCATGACTAGAAGATCAACTGCTCCTGCAGCCAGCGCAGGCCGGGGGCGGTGCTCATGCCGTAGCCGCGCAGCTTCCAGGGTTCATCCGCGAACTCGGGGTTATCATCCACATCGGCGAAGATCGCCGGGCCGTCGGCCAGGATGAAGTCCGGAATCTGCTCACGGGCGTCATCACCCATCATGGCGGCGAACCAGCCAGCCAGCACAGCCCCGCCATGGATACGCGGCGCAGAGTTGCGGGCCGTTGCCACCAGACGCCCATCCAGAACGGCGTCAATCGCGCCGGTCATGCCGTCAATGCCGCCGATGAAAATCTGGTCTCCCAGACCGGCGTTCTGCACGACCTGCCGGGCGGCCAGCGCCATATCGTCGTTGTGGAGGAAGCCGGCCTTCAGGTCGCCGTGACGATTGAGCAGGCTTTCCCAGATGTCGGCCACACGGGTCACGTCCCAGTCAGCAGGCTGGTCGTCCACCACCTCGATGTCCGGGTACTTATTGATCACATTGTAGAAGCCCTGGGCGCGGCCCTGTGCACCGGTGTGGCCCAGCGACCCCCACGTCATGGCGATCTTGCCTTCGCCGCCCATCTTGTCCACCAGTTTCTGGACGACGGCCTCAGACATGAAAACGTTGTCGGGAGCGATGAAAGTGAAGATGCCCATATCCTGCATTTGCGGGAAGGGGGCAATCAGCGTATCCATATCAATCACGGGGATGCCGCGGTCAATCATGGCCTGGATCGGCTCCACCAGTGCGCCAATGCTGAGCGGCTGGATGGCGACGAAGTCCCAGTCCTGGGTGGCGATCTGGTCTACAGCAGAACGCTGGATAGAAGTATCCAGCGCACCGTCGAACCAGGTGATCTCCACGCCCAGCCACTCGCCCCACAGCTCGGCGGTATCTTTACCCTGAGCGCACCAGGTCACGGCCAGCCCGGCGTTCGACATTGCGGCACGCAGTGGGCGGTCCTGGGCCATGGCACGGCGGGCATCCAGCAGAGAGAGCACGGTGGGCGCAGCCACGCCCGCGCTCAACAGAAAACTGCTCATCAGGAATTCGCGGCGGCTCATGCCTTCTTTATTCATGTGTATTGCTCCTTGAAAAGGGTTGCCGTCTTACGTTGTCTATCGGCCTGCAAACGAAAGAAGAAAGTAACCGGGAAAACCAGCTCAGCCTGCCTATAGACACCTCCTTCCCTCAAATGCCGATGGCATTTCGGCCATGACTAAATACCGGTCACTTTATCCAGAACAAGCTGCCAGATGTTCTTTTCGTTCCGGTTGGTCTGTTCGATGTTCTGCATTGCCAGCGCCATATAGAGCGCGTCACTGACGGCCAGCAGTGCCAGCCGGGCGATGACCGCCTCCAGACGGGTCTCACGCACGCCGTACAGGAGGACGATGTCGGCCTGCTGGGTCAGCGGGGAGAAGGCAGAGCCGGTGATGGCAATCGCCTGCGCGCCTTTCTCGCGCGCCCGCCGCAGCGCGTTCACCGGGTCTATGGACGCCCCCGTGTGAGACAGCGCAATGACCACATCCCGCTCATCGAGCAGGGCAATTTTCATGAGTTGGAGATAGGGATCGGTGATGGCCTGGCAGTTGAGGTCAAGCCGCATAAGTTTGTTATAGAGGTCTATGGCGAAGGGAACAGAGGTGCCCACACCGATGATCAGCGTCTGGCGGGCGTTGGAGACAGCATCAACTGCCTGCGCCAGCGCGTTGTAGTCGAGCATATTAAGGGTGTGCTGCAGGGCGGTGATCCCGGAGGTGATCGTCTTCCGCGCAATCTCGGCGGTGGTGTCACCCTCGCGGATTTCATCATGCAGGGCCTGCACGGGATCGCTGAGGTTATAGGCCAGGCCAAACTTGAATTCCAGATACCCCTTATAGCCCAGCGAGCGGCAGAATCGCACGACGGTTGCCTCGCTGACGCCAGCGCTGTGCGCCGTGTCCGAAATCGGCGCGGGGGCTACATCGGCGGCATGTTCCAGCACATAATCCGCCACTTTGCGCTCGGCAGCAGACAGCGCATCGTAGCGTTCACGTATCACATCCAGGGGATTTGGTGGGGCATCAGAGACAATCATTGAAATTTTATTTCACTTATCACGGAGAATTTCACAAAAACGCGCGAAAAACGGCTCTCACACCGCCATGTGTGAAATTTAATTTCATATTTATGATACAACATTTTCTGGCTTTTGCAACTAAATGGGAGATGACTTTGTATTCGCAATAACAGGAGTTACACCGTTGACCCTGAGGTCAAAAGCGGTTGGGCGAGATAAGCACGAACGGCCTCGCGAATGATCTGCGTTTTGGATTGAAACCAGGATGTGCCAGTATGAAGCCGATGAGCTTCCAGACGCACAAAGGCACGAATAGCCAACCCAATGTGATTGTGCTGCGAGATTTCGAGTCGAAATTGACCCCGCTCGATGCCAGTGAATTGCTTGAGGCCACGATGATAGACTTCCACCTGCCAGGCGTCCAGGGCATGAAAGGCACACGCTTCCAATGTCATGTCAAGCACACTGGTGGCCCAGTATTCAAAGCTGCCGTTTGTGGCATCGGTCTTGAACACTTCATAGCCTTTCATGTCTGTTTCTCCTTTTGGATTGAACGTTCACAACGAACGGCGGAAAAATGTATGTACAAGCAACAAATGAAGTAAAAAACTAACCTTCCAATTTGTGGGCCGCTTCATCCAGCATGTGCGTCAGTTCGCGGCTGAAGTCTTCGCCGAGCACGGCGCTGTAGCGCTCAAACAGCCTGTGCCAGGCCTCGTATATCGGCTCTTTCAACGCGCGCCCTTTTTCGGTGGGATAGATGCCGGTCGTGCGTCCATCTACCTGCCTTTTCAGCAGTCCCTTGTGCGCCAGCTTGTCAATGAAGCGCGTTACGGTGGAAGGGGCCAGGTGCAGCTCCCTTGCCAGCGCTGTTGGCGTGATGCCGGGGGTCGCGTCCACCAGCAGCAGCAAAAATGCATGTGAAGGCGAAACACCCGTGACGCTGAATTCCTCCTCAGCCATCCTGGTGATCACACGAGTAAGCGCATTGGCAGTGAAGTACAGACAGTTACACAGCAACGACTGCAGCGCTGGCACGATCACACCTCCTCAGGTGCTTGTACATACAAATATAGCACATGGACCCGATGCCTGTCCACCCTGCATCTCACGCAAGGAGATAGGACAGGAGCTGCTCATGATGCAGGAAATCCGTGATGATCAGATCGGCGCCGGCTTCTATCAGGCGCTCACGCTTGCGGGGCGCAAGCCCCTGCCGCCGAACTTCATCAGCGGCCACCCCCAGCGCCACCGCATCCCGCGCCCTGGCATGGCGGATTTCCACCGGGCCATCCCCCACAACCAACAGCTCCTCGCCGCGCAGATGGTTGTCCTCCAGTATCCGCTGGATGATTCGTTCCTTGGTGAAGGCCTCGGTGTCATCCTTTGCGCCATAAATGTGCTCGCCAAAAAAATCGGCGACACCCAGCGCTGCCGCTTCTTCCAGCACATAGACATGGTCGGTGCCGCTGGCCAGATACAGGTCAACGCCCCGGTCATGGAGGCCCTGCAAGAAGGCACGTGCCCCGGCAATCATCAGTGCATCACGCGCCTGCTGATCGCCTCCCTGATCAATGCGGGCCAGCCGCTGGCGCACAGGACGCAGCAGGCGTTCATTATAAATCCGCTTATACTCGCGGGCGGTTTTGGGAGATTTCGCCAGCCCGTAGCGGCGCACCGCTGCCTCCAGCCAGCGCATCTGCTTGATGGTGAGAATGCCCGTCGAGCGATCCACATATGCCGCCACCTCGGCCTCAAGTCCCGGAGGCGGGGGAGCACCATCGCAGATCATCTCCACCATCAGGGGGATCATGATCTTTTCCCAGCCCTGACGAATGACGGAGATCGTGCCGTCAAAATCAAACA
>JALSTC010000681.1 GCA_026983935.1 Ardenticatenia bacterium | reverse complement strand
GCGAGTTTGTGTTCTGGAACCAGTTCGCCGGAGCGGTGATGCTGGCCGACATCCCGGACGACCCGCGCAGTGCCGGGCCGTGGAGCTATTCCCCGATTTTTGAAAGTGATGGCGAAGGGCTGGCCCTGGCCGATATTGATGGGGACGGGCTGAACGATCTGCTTGCCGCGAGCCACTGGCTCAAATATGAGGGCGATGGCACCTTCAGCGCCTACCTGATAGACAACATCCCACGCCAGACGCGGATCGCTGCCGCCGACCTGATACCCGGCGGTCGTCCAGAGGTTGTTATGTCGCCCGGCGATGATGAAGGGCCAATGCGCTGGTACACCTGCACGGGCGATCCGACTGACTCCGGATGCTGGGAGAAGCATGAACTGCTGGAAAACGTGGATCACGGGCACAGTCTCCAGATTGTAGACTTCAATGCTGATGGCAATCTGGATATCTTCATGGCAGAAATGCGGCTGGACGGCGGCAATGAAGATGCAGGCATGTGGCTGTTCGCCGGCGACGGCGAAGGGAACTTCTACCCATTCGAGCTGGCGACAGGCTATGGCAACCACGAATCGCGGATAGCAGACCTGGATGGCGATGGTGACCTTGATATTCTCGGCAAACCCTACAACTGGGAAACACCGCGTCTGGACATCTGGCTGAACGAGGGGCTTGCCGTGCCGTCCGACAGCGGCAGCGAAGCAACGGCCAGTCCCGAGGAGGCGGAGACCGGCGAAGCAGGCTCTCCCTCCCTGGACAACTGGCAGCGCCACGTGGTGGATGCAGATCGTCCCTGGCGAGCGGTCTTTGTTCAACCTGTCGATCTCAATGGCGATGGCCTGCCAGATATTGCCGCCGGGGGATTCTGGTATGAAAATCCCGGCACACTGGCAGCCGCCTGGCCGCGCCAGCCCTTCGGTGACCCGCTGAACAACATGGCGCTGGCTTATGATTTCGACGGCGACGGTGATATGGATGTCCTGGGCACAACGGGCAAAACCACCAGCGCGACGTTCATCTGGGCGGAGAATGATGGCAGCGGCTCATTCACACTGCATGATAACATTCCGGAGGCTCGCGGAGACTTTCTGCAGGGAGTGGCCGTGCTGACACTGCCTGATGGAACCACAGGCATCGCCCTGTCCTGGCATGAATCGGATCAGGGTGTGCAGATGCTGACCGTGCCCGCCGATCCTGCAGGGGAAGCCTGGGGCTGGCGCGTCATCAGCGATGTTTCGCAGGATGAAGCCCTCAGCGCCGGAGATATTGATGGCGATGGCGATGCTGACCTGCTGCTGGGTACACGCTGGCTGCGCAATGAGGACGGCGGCTGGACGGCATTCACCCTGTTCGAAACGGAAAACAACCCGGATCGCAATCGTCTGGCTGACATCAACGGTGATGGGCGGCTGGACGCGATCGTCGGCTACGAAGCGATCAACACGCAGGGCCTGCTGGCATGGTATGAAGCGGGCGACGATCCCACCCTGCCCTGGACGGAGCACCCCATCGCCACCATCATCGGGCCGATGAGCCTGGACGTGCAGGATATGGATGGCGATGGCGACCTGGATGTGATCTCCGGCGAGCATAACCTCCGCAGCCCGGAGAATGCGATGGTGGCCGTCTTTGAGAACGTGGACGGTACGGGCAACACATGGGCCACACATCCGGTATACACCGGCGATGAGCATCATGACGGCACACAGGTGGCCGATATGGACGGTGACGGCGACCTTGATATCATCTCCATCGGCTGGGAGAATCCCGCCGTGCTGCTCTATGAGAATCTGGGCAGCACACCGCCGGGGTCGCCCGACGAGTCCGGGGAGGAAGCCGCGGCCATCCCGGAAGTGACACGCGGTGTGCAGGTGGCGTATACGTTTGACGAAGGGACGGGCACCGTCATCCATGACAGCGCCGGACTCTACGGCCTGGACCTGACGATTGACGACCCCGCGGCGGTGAGCTGGGGAGACGGCTTTCTTGCTGTGAACAGTCCAACCACCATCCGATCAGCGGTGCCAGCCGCAGGCCCTACCGCAGCCATTCGGGCAGCGGGCGAGCTTACACTGGAGGCCTGGATCAGACCGGCCAATACCACACAAAGCGGCCCGGCGCGGATATTTTCTCTCTCTGCCGACGCCAACCGCCGCAACCTGACACTCGGCCAGGGGCTGTGGGACGACCTGCCATCTGATGTATTCGACGTGCGGCTGCGCACCACCGAGACCGATGACAATGGCCGCCCGTCCCTCACCACAGAAGCGGGAACGGCCACAACCGATCTGACTCACGTGGTCTACACCCGCAGTGCGGATGGGGAGGCCCACATCTATATCAATGGTGTGGACGCAGTCGGCGGCACAGTGGGCGGTGATCTCTCCAACTGGGATGCCGAATATCCCCTGCTGCTGGCGAACGAGTCCTCCGGTAACCGCCCCTGGCTCGGTGAACTGCATCAGATAGTGCTGCTGAACGAGGCGATCAGTGCAGAGGACGCTGCAGCGCGGTATGCCGCCGGGCCATGATCGGCGGCCCTTACAACCCGCAGACCGGCCATCAGGGTTGTTAGAGGGGTGCAAGGGATTTTCCGGGCCATGTTAGGCCGCTGCAAGGTCGGGAATCTATATTTTTCATGCAGGTTGGAAAGATAAAAAGGGTGCTTTCAGAATGATTCGTGATGACGCTCCGCTGGTGAGCCTTGGCGTGCCGGTATACAACGGCGAGAACTACCTGGCTGAAGCACTCGATTCGCTGCTGGCCCAGACCTTCACCGACTTCGAGATCGTGATCACGGACAACGCTTCAACCGATAGCACCGAGGCCATAGGCCGCGCCTATGCGTCACGCGACCCGCGCGTGCGCTACGTGCGCAACGAGACGAATCTGGGCGCTGCCGGGAATTTCAATCGGGCCTTTGCCCGGAGCCGGGGTAAATATTTCAAGTGGGCTGCCCACGATGACATCATCGCCCCGGAGTTTCTGGAACGGTGTGTGGAAGTGCTGGAGCTTGACCCCGGCGTGGTGCTGGCCTATCCCCGCGTCTCATTCATTGATGAGCACGGTGAAGTGCTGGCACGGTTCGAACAACGCATGAATCTTCAGCAGGCAGAAAGCCCGGCACGGCTGGCGCACTTCCTCCGCTACCGCGGGCGCGAGCTGGACGAAAACGGCCAGCCGCTCCTCAAGAAGCGCACGCCCTGGCCGCAGTTCAGCCCGGTCTTCGGTCTGATCCGGGCAGATGTGCTGCGGCAGACCCGCCTGATCGGGGACTTTATTTCCTCGGATCGGGTGCTGCTGGCCGAGCTGGCCCTGCGCGGGCGGTTCTATGAAGTGCCGGAATATCTCCTGTTCATCCGCTACCATCCGGCCATGCGGAGCAAATACCGAACAACCGGGCGGTACTCTGCCTGGTTCAGCCCGCGCAACCAGGGCAAGCGTGTCCTCCGGACCTTCAAGCTGGTGAACGAATACCGTCGGGCCATTGCGCGTACCCCGCTGACCCCCGGCGAACGGATGCGCTGCCTGCTGACGGTGGGGCAGTATGCCCTGCTGCGCGACGGCACAAAGAATCTGCTCAAATTCCTGCGCAAGCGTGTATGGGGCAGCATCAAGCAAATGCTGCGGGCGCTGGGGCTGCGGCGGCCAGAATGGGCACGCCCGGCATAGCGCCGGGAATGCAGATCAACCCACTGCACGGATTCAACAAGTCATGTGTAATGTGATGAAAACTCACCAGGAAACCACCTGTAAGGAAGTTAAACAAGATGCAAGTAATGGACAACGTCCAGACTCCTGTAGACGAAGAAAACCCTGAGGACAAAAAGCCGGTGCAGCCCTCGCGGGCCAGACCCCGGCAGCCCGTCGTGCACATCGCGCCTTCCAAAGGCTGGGTCTCCCTGCAGCTAGGGGAACTGTGGGCCTACCGTGAACTGCTGTTTTTCCTCACCTGGCGGGATGTCAAAGTCCGCTATAAGCAGACGATCCTGGGCGCGGCCTGGGCCATCATCCAGCCATTCTTCTCAATGGTGGTCTTCAGCCTGTTCTTTGGACGTCTGGCGGGCATTCCCTCGGACGGCATCCCCTACCCGATCTTCAACTACGCGGCGCTTGTGCCCTGGACATTCTTTGCCAACGGCCTGACCCAGTCTTCCAACAGTCTGGTACGCAGCGCCAACCTGATCAAGAAAGTGTACTTCCCCCGGCTGGTGGCCCCTATCTCGACGGTGCTCTCCGGGCTGGTGGATTTCACGCTGGCTTTCATCGTGCTGCTGGGCATGATCGTCTACTACAAGATGGCGCGCGTCTTCACCCTGACCTGGCAGCCCGGTTCCCTGACCATCGGCCATGAACTGCTGTCCTACGACATCAATCTGACGGCCAACGTGCTGTGGCTGCCGCTGCTCCTGCTGCTGGCATTCATCACGGCGCTGGGCGTGGGGCTGTGGCTCTCCGCCATGAACGTGCAGTTCCGCGATATCCGCTATACGATCCCGTTCCTGACGCAGTTCTGGCTGTTTGCGACCCCCATTGTCTACCCCAGCAGCCTGATCGAAAACGAGACACTGCGGCTTATCTATGGCATCAATCCCATGGCGGGCGTCGTGGAAGGCTTCCGCTGGGCACTGCTGGGCACGGAAACCGCCCCCGGCCCGCTGATTCTGGTCTCCACGCTGGCCGCCATCCTGCTGCTGGTCAGCGGGGCTTTCTATTTCCGTCGGATGGAAAAAACTTTTGCGGACGTTGTTTAGAGAGATAGATAGAACAAGTGATGACAACAGGAAATCTCGCGATTCAGGTCTGTGACCTGGGCAAGCAGTATCGCATCGGGGCCAGACAGGACAAATACGCCACACTGCGCGACACGCTGACCGATGCCTTCGTTGCCCCATTCCGCCGCGCCCGGCAGCTTCTCCGGGGGCAGGCCTACGGCGCAGCCGGGCTGGAAGAAACAATCTGGGCACTGCGCAACGTATCTTTCGAGGTCTCCGAGGGCGAAGTGGTGGCCGTCATCGGCCACAACGGCGCGGGCAAGAGCACGCTGCTCAAGGTGCTTTCCCGCATCACCGAGCCAACGGAAGGCTACGCCGACGTTTACGGGCGTGTCGGCTCGCTGCTGGAGGTAGGGACGGGCTTTCACCCGGAGCTGACCGGCCGGGAAAACATCTACCTGAACGGCGCTATCCTGGGCATGACCCGCGAGGAAATCGACGCCAAATTCGACGAAATGGTCGCCTTCGCCGAGACCGAGAAATTCATTGACACGCCGGTCAAGCACTACTCCAGCGGGATGCACCTGCGGCTGGCTTTTTCTGTGGCCGCCCATCTGGAACCGGAAATCCTGCTGGTAGATGAGGTGCTGGCCGTCGGTGATGTGAAGTTTCAGCGGAAGTGCCTCAACAAGATGAGTGATGTGGCCTCTGAGGGGCGGACGGTGCTTTTCGTCAGCCATAACATGGTTGCGGCTCGCAATCTTTGTGAGCGCGGCATCGTGCTGGAACAGGGGCACGTGGTATTCGAAGGCAGCATAGATAACGCCATTTCCTTCTATACACGCGGGGCCGCGGAACAGCAGCACGGCATCGGCGTGCGGGACGTTCGGGAGACGACCTCCCGATCGGGCATCGGCGGCGGACGTATTGTGGAGATCGGCTGCCGGGACAATGAAGGCAATGTCACGTCCATGATCGGGCTGGGCAAGCCCTTTGAGCTGTGGATGGACATCGAACTGGAAAAGAACGTCCGCGAGCTGGTTGGCGGCTTCGAAATCCGCACGCTGGACGGCACGCCGCTGGTCAACCTGCGGACGGACAGCCAGAGCATCTACTTTGAACTCGGCCCCAATCAGCGGCGCGTCCGGATCATCGCCCGCATTCCCGGCCTGCCGTTTTACCCCGGCCTGTATATGGTGGAACCCTGGTTCTGCCAGCGGCTGGGCAAACGCATGGATCACGTGCACCGTTCATTTGCGATCACACTGGAGTCGCACGGCGTGTTTCAATCCGAGCGCATGTACCATCGGGACAAAGGGCTGGTCATGATGGACGCGGACTGGCAGATGGAATAGGCAGCGGGACTGATGCGTGTTCTTGAGGTGACGTATACCTGGCCAGCGGAGACCTTCATCATCCGCCATGCGCGGGCACTGGCAGGGCGGGTGACGCTGACTATGGCTGCCAAAAGCCCGATCCGGCCTCATTCGGCCACCATCCAATCCGTGCGGGATTTCCCCGCCCCGGTTGTGAGCCTGCCCAATATTGATCACATGAATCGGCTGGAAAAAGCGACGGCGGCAGTCCGCCTGCGGCTGAACGGTGTACCGGGCAGTGACCTGCGTTTGCGCGACCGGATGGTCGTGCGGGCGCTGCAAGAACTCCGGCCAGATGTGGTGCACTTCCACTTCGGCACGCTGGCCAGGCTGCTGGCCCGCTGCGCCGACGCGCTGGATATTCCCTATACGATCAGCCTGCGCGGATCGGACATTCAGGTATGGCCGCTGCTGAATCAGGACGATATGCAGCGCTTCCGGTACGTGCTGGAGCACGCCGCCGGTATTCATGTGGTCTGTGACACCTTCGGCACGGCGGCACGGCAGATCGCAAACTCGATCCCTACACCGAGGACGATCCGCACGACGGTTCCCCTGCCGGATTACATCCCACCGCCCGCACCCGCGAAGAGCGATGCGCCGCCGCATTTCATCTCGGTGGGGCGGCTGCACTGGCGAAAGGCTTTTCATGATCTGATCCGGGCGATGGCTTTCCTGCCGGATGCCACGCTGGAGATCGTGGGCGACGGGCCGGAAGAAGAGCACCTGACCTTTCTGATCCACCAACTGGGTCTGCAGGATCGTGTGATGCTGGCGGGCCGTTTGCCCTATGAGCAGTTTGCCACGCACTTCGCGGCGGCAACGGCTTACGTGCAGTCCAGCATTGCGGAGGGCTTCAGCAATGCGGTGGCGGAGGCAATGGCCTTTGGCAAACCGGTCTTTGTGACGCCGGCAGGCGGGACAGAAGAGGTTATTCATGACGGCGAAAACGGCATCGTCATGCCGATGGGCGACCCGCCGGGCATGGCCGAGCAGCTCCGTCAGGCCAGCGATCCGGCCCTGATGCACCGGCTGGGTATTGCCGCACGGAAAACGGCAGAAACGCATTTTGACGCCGCCGATCATGCCGAACAGTTCGTCCATTTTTACAGTGAGGCCGTCCGGCGATGACTACCCCGGCCCGATCCCATCCGCTGCGCGTGCTCCATGCGTGCAGCATCGTGCAGGAAGACCCGATGCTGCTGCCCGTGCCACCTGTGGCAGGCTGTGCGCCCTGCTGGAATGTCTACCGGCTGCATGAAGCGCTGGCCGATCTCGCCCCGGCGGAACTCACGGCAGAGGTAATCTCCGCCTGCGAGCGCCGCCAGTACGCCGACGTGCAGGCTTTCCCCCGCCGGGCTGTGTATCGGCATGTGATTTTTGATGAAGCGGCACGCCGTCTGAGCGTGGCCGTGAAAAAGCGGTTCCGCCTCTCCGGAGATGTGCTGCAGCGGCTGGTTGGCACCGCCAGTTGGCTGGCCTACCGCTACATGCGGGCCGTGCGGCAGTACATGCAGCAGGAGGGCTTTGACCTGCTGGTACTGGATGACAGCCCGCAGAATCTGAATTATCTGAGCCGCTTTATCCCTCCAGAGCGGCTGGTGTTCCTGCTGCGGGCGCAGGTCGGGATGAGCCGCCGCTATTTTGATCGCGTGGGCGCGATCATCGTGACCAACGACAATCTGGCCGACTATGCCCGGCAGCTTCTGCCCGCAGGCGCAGACCCGGCAATTTACGTCGTGCCCAACTCGCTCGGCTATGAATTCGACCGCGTGGAGGAAATGCCCCATCCGCAAAAAGATGACAGCCACCCGACGGTTGTCTTCGCCGGGCGCTTCGTTAAAGAAAAAGGGGTGCAGGAACTGCTGCGGGCGTTCGTTCGCGTGCGGGAGCAGGTGCCGGGCGCACGGCTGCGCATCGTGGGCGGCACGGGGTATGCCCGCAACGGACGGGCGCTCGACACGCCCTATGTGCAGCAGGCCCGGCAGATTGCCGATACGCTGCCGCCGGGGGCAGTCAGCTTTGCCGGGCATGTGCCCTACGCGCAGATGCCCGCCGAGTATCTGGCAGCAGATGTGGCCGTATTCCCTTCGGTCTGGGTGGAAGGCTTCGGCATGACGGCACTGGAGGCCATGCGCTGCGGCGTGCCGGTGGTGGTCTCCAACCGGCCGGGTTTCACGTCTTTCGTGCGCGATGGCGAGAACGGCCGGGTGGTCGCGGATCCGACCGATGCGGAGGCACTGGCCGCCGCCATCGTTGAGTTGTTAACAGACCGCCAGAAGGCGGCCAGAATGGCAGCGGCAGGTAAAGCAACGGCTTTGCGCTATACCCCGGAAGACACCGCCCGCGCTTATACAGATGC
>JALSTC010000680.1 GCA_026983935.1 Ardenticatenia bacterium | reverse complement strand
CACCATGCCGATCCATTTCAACTATCCAGCCACCGGCGAGAAAGTCACCGCCAATATCCGACCAGCGTCCATTGTGATCTCGCCGCGCTATGCAGAGAGCTACAGCTTTGACCGCGCCGGGCGGCTGTTGAGCCTGTTCATAGATGGCCGCAGTTTACAGCGCACGCTCGATCACCGGCTGCTGCTTCGCCGCAAAGAAGGCTCGCGCCGACGTGTGGAACTGCCGCCAGATGAACGCGATGCCATCCTGGCGCGGGTCTTTGCCACCCTGCGCGAACTGGCCAATGTTCTGCCTGAAGCCAACCTCGCGCCGGAAGACCGGGAATCACTGGCCAACGCGCTCAAGGTCATCCTCACGATGGGGCCGGAGGCGCTGACCGCAGATGGAGAGGCCTACAGACGCCTGTACCTGCCCGTCAGCATTCTGCCACCGGATCAGTATATGGCGCTGGTGCTGCAGGCCACCGAAGGCTGTTCATGGAACAAGTGCACATTCTGTGGACTGTACCGTGACCGGCAGTTTCGGGTGCGCAGTCCGGAGGAATTCCGCGCTCACTGCGAGGCGGTGCGGGACTTCTTTGGCGCGGGGCTGAGCCTGAGGCGAGGCATCTTTCTGGCAGACGCCAATGCATTGACCATTCCGCAGCAGCGCCTGCTGGCATTGATCACTGTGGCTCAGGATATTTTTGGCCTGCCAGAGGGGCCGCGCCCGCTTTTTTCGTTCATCAGCGCCTTTGACGCCCGGCACAAAACACCTGACAACTGGGCCGCACTGCATGAACTGGGTCTACAGCGCGTGTACATCGGGCTGGAAACGGGCGATGATGAGCTGCTGCGCTTTGTGAACAAACCGGGCAGCGCTGCCGATGCCATCCAGGCCGTGTGTGATATCAAGGCCGGGGGGATTGCCATCGGCGTGATTGTCATGGTCGGGCTGGGCGGTGATCGCTTTGCAGCGCAGCATGTCACGAACACCGTCAAAACCATCCAGGCCATGCCGCTGAACGGCAGCGACGTGATCTATCTCTCCGCCTACCGCCCTGCCCCGCAAACGCCCTACCCGGCGCAGGCCGCGGCGGCTGGCATCAAACCGCTGACGCCTGAAGAAGAAAAGGCGCAGCAGCAGGCCCTGCAGAAAGCCCTGCGTGCCAGCTTTCCCCGGACCCGCGTCGCGCCCTACCATGTCGAGGGTTTCGCGCTCTAACCGTCGCGCTCCAATGCAGCACGAATACCCTGCAGTTCCTGCAGAATCTCCTCCAGCAGTTGATTGTCACCACCAGCAGCAGGGGGTACAAATTCTTCTTCGCTCTGCGCAGGTGACAGGCTGCCCCGGTAGCGCCGCAGCGCCGCCGCCACCTGTTCATAAATTTCGCGGAAGTTTGGCAGCCCGACGAGGCTCTCTTCCGCGCCGGTCTGCCCGCTCATGCCTGCCGTCTGAATATTCAACGTGCCAATACCAAACAGTCGGTCAAGCGGCCCCTGCATGACCGTGAGGTTGGTCACCGTGCGGAAAGGTACGTGCTTCACGGACTTTGTGATGATCCCGCCGCGCACGATCACCTCGTCATCCTGAATCTCATACTGCAGGCTGCGGCAGTACGGCGGGATGAGCAGCAGCGTCGGGACAAACCACAACGCATTCGCCGCCACCGAGATCACCAGCGCAACCAGAATCGGATTATCAATCTCCACATCCGTGAAGATCAACGCCAGAAAGAGAAAACCAACCAGCACGCCAAACGCTGCCGCCAGCCAGACTATCAACAACAGCTTTTGCTGAAGTCGTACATCGGGACGCAG
>JALSTC010000679.1 GCA_026983935.1 Ardenticatenia bacterium | reverse complement strand
GGCGTGCCGGTGGAGACAGTCTGAATAGGATAGCCGGGCAGCAGGTCATCGGGCGTGATGCCCAGTGCTGCCGCCCAGGGCGCTGCCTCATAGGTGCGCAGGAATTCCGGCGGTTTCTGTGTCATGATCACACGCTGCGGCTGGCCGTCCCACAGATCGATAGCGACAGGCAGCACACCCACCTGCAGCTCCTGTGTGACGTGCACCCGCCCTTCACCGGTAATGCGTCCCGCCTCAGCCAGGGCATGGAATGTGGCGATGGTGGGATGGCCTGCCAGGGGAATCTCATCGAACGTGGTGAAGAAGCGCACCTTGAAATCGGCCACAGTCGAGCGCATGACAAAGGCCGTTTCTGATAAATTCATCTCGATGGCGATGGCCTGCATTTGCGCGTCGGTCAGGTCGTCGGCGTCGAAGACGACGGCGGCGGCATTGCCGCCCAGCGGTTCCCGTGTGAAAGCGTCCACCTGTCGGAATGGATAAATGGGCATTCAGTGCTCCTTCGCTGGAAACGATCAGGAGTGATATACGCCCAAAATAACAGAGTTTGCCGCGTCCGGCGAGTGTTTTTATTCAGACTCGGATCATGACAGATTAAGTCGGGGAAGCACTGGCGCAACTGGCAAGAATCAGCCAAAATAGCATCATGAAATAATGATCTTCTTCGTGGTGTGTGCCGGGCCTGGAGAATACAGGTTCGCTGCTCCTGCAAGTGAAGTGAAGAGCGGAGAACCGGGCTTGCAAGTCCCTCATGTTCTTCAAGAACGCCGGTGCAAAAAATACCTGATTTTATTCGTATAGATATTTTTGCTGGCGTGCCAGTTGGTGTATGCTGGCAGGCGCAGCCGCAGATCGTGCCATCTGGATCCGGTCCGATCGGTTGACTGCCGCCCGATCGGCTTCGTGCCTTCTGTGCAGGGCAGAGGACGGGCAGCACTGCGTCCGGGCGTCATGGAGAGAAAACGAGGACACCATGATCGTTGTCGGCTTGATGTCAGGTGCATCTGTTGAGGGAATCAATGTGGCGGTGTGCGAGATTACTGGCGCGCCGCCCTCACTGCGTGCTGAGGCGCTCTCTGATCTGACTATTCCCTGGCCGGTTGAACTGCGCAAGCTGGTGCTGGAGGCCTGGACAACAGCCCGGATTGAGATGGACGATTTATGTTTGCTGGATGTGGCTGTCGGGGAGGCTTTTGCGGCGGCAGCGCTGGAAGGTATCGCTCACGCTGGCTTCTACCCGGAGCAGGTTGATCTGATTGGTCTGCAGGGTCAGCTTGTCCGCGAGCGCATTCGCGGCGACGGACACATGATGGGCGCGATTCAACTTGGCCAGTCGGCGATTGTGACCGAATGGACAGGTATCACCACTATCGGCCATTTCCGACAGCGGGATATTGCAGCGGGTGGTCAGGGTGCGCCGCTGATCGGCTATGTGGACTGGCTGCTGCTGCGCCACCCCCGATATCACCGGGCGGTGCTTTATTTGGATGATGCCGTCAGCCTGTCATTTGTTCCGTCGTCTGCTGATTCCGATTCCGAACCGCTGGCCTTTGATGTCGGGCCTGGCATGGTGCTCATTGAGTATGCCGAATCCCGGATGAGCGCCGATCTGCCGCAGCATGGCAATGGGCATCTCGCTGCAACGGGAGCGGGCACGGTCAATGATGCTCTACTCGATGAACTGCTGACACATCCCTATCTGAAGCGCCGGCCCCCGAAGGCAGTCGGCAATGCATTTGATCCGGTGTTTGCTGCGCAGGTCTGGGAGAAGGCATATGCGGGAGGGGTGTCGCCCGCCGCC
>JALSTC010000678.1 GCA_026983935.1 Ardenticatenia bacterium | reverse complement strand
GTTGAGCACTTCAATCACCCCCGGCAGAACGGCCACCGCGCCCAGGAACAGCGCGCCGACCAGCGTAATACGCCGCACCACGCTGGTGATGTAATCCTGCGTCCGCTTGCCCGGACGGATGCCGGGAATGAAGCCCCCGTTCCGCTGCAGGTTCTCCCCCAGCGCCTGGTTCTGGATCATCACGTCGGTGTAGAAGTACGTGAAGCCCACCACCAGCAGGAAGTAGAAGAACCAGTAGGTAAAACCGCTCTGGTTACCAAAGGTATCGCGGATGGAATCCCCCACCGGCCCCGGCGGGAACAGGCTGACGAGAATGGCGGGGAAGGTGATGATGCTCTGCGCGAAGATCAGCGGGATCATGCCCGCCGTATTCACACGCAGCGGGATGTACGTCTGCCCACCGCCATAGACCTTTCGCCCGCGCACCCGCTTTCCGTACTGCACGGGTATGCGCCGTGTCCCCTCCTGTACAATCACAATCACGATCACCGTGATCAGCGTCAACAAAACGAAAATGACCGCATTGAACAGCACGTTCTCGCTGTTGATCAGCAGCCGTCCCAGGTTGAACGGCACACGGGCCACAATCCCCGCAAAGATGATGATGCTCAACCCCTGGCCGATGCCCTGCTCCGTGATCAATTCACCAAGCCAGATGGCAAACATCGTCCCGGCGGTCATGGTGATGATCGTCGAAAGCGTGATCAGCGTGTCCGTCCCGAAGCCGGGGATGATCGGCTCGCCGCCCAGGGTGCTGAAGATGTTGATCTGCCCCCAGGCCTGCAGTGCCGCCATCGGGATGGCCAGGTAGTACGTGTACTGGCCGTTAATCTTCTCCGCGCCGCCCGGCTCCCGGGAGAGCGCCTCTAGCTGCGGGATGATCGGCGTGAGCAACTGCAGAATAATCTGAGCCGTGATGTAGGGATAGACCCCGTTGGCAATCACGCTGAAGTTTCTGATGGCCCCGCCGGAAAGCAGATTCAACACGTTCACCAGCCCCGCGCCAGAACCTTCAAACACACCGGTGAGGGCTGCACGGTCTACCCCCGGAACGGGAACATGAGCCGCGAACTGATATACAATCAGGATCAGGAATGTATAGAGCAGCTTGTTACGCAGGTCCGGCAGACGGAATGAGTTCCGCAGTGCGTCGATCATGAGCGTTTCCTCGATAGAACAACCGTTAGTCAGCAGCGGCAGAGGGCGCGGCAGGCGGCTGCCATTTGCGCCCTCGATGCGCTGTTGGAAAAGTGTACCGCAGAATTAATCGGACTGCCGCTGCTCCCGCAGGGCGGCGATCGTTTCCTTACGCGGCTTCTTAATCGTCGCCAGCGCGCCGGTCAGCAGCAGCTTAAGCTCTTCCGTTTTACCGCCCGCCGCTTCGATCTTCGACCGGGCGGATTTGGAAAAGCGGTGTGCTTTGACCGTCAGCTTTTTGTCCAGATCGCCCCGGCCCAGCACGACCACCGGGCCGTCCGCATCACGGACCAGCCCCCTGGCAGCCAGCGTTTCCGGCGTCACTTCCTCGCCACTCTTAAAACGGGCGGCCAGGTCGTCCACATTGACTTCCTGATACTCGATCCGGAAGAGGTTGGTAAAGCCGCGCTTAAACGGCAGGCGGCGGGCCAGCGGAAGCTGACCACCCTCAAAGTAGAGGCCCTTGCCGCCCCCACTGCGTGCGTTCTGGCCCTTGGTTCCCCGGCCGGCAGTCTTGCCTTTACCGGCGGCGATACCGCGCCCGACGCGCGTCTTCTTCTTTTTAGCGCCCGGATCCGGACGCAGTTCATGCAGTTTCATCGTTCTCAACTTCCTCGACGCTCACCAGATGTTCCACCCGCCGGATCATGCCCCGGATGGCCGGGGTATCGTCATGGCGCACGCTCTGATTCAGCTTGCGCAGTCCCAGCGCACGGATGGTGCGCTTCTGGCGCTCGTTGTAGCCGATAGCGCTCTTGACCAGCGTGATCTTGAGACTCTTGCCGCTACTCATCGCTGCTCTTCCCCTTGCGAGTCCAGAACGGCTTGATCTCGGCGGGGTCTTTGCCGCGCATGGCCGCCAGCTCCTTCACATCCTTGAGCTGCAGCAGGGCATCCAGCGTGGCATAAGCCACGTTGAGGATATTGGCACTGCCCTGGCTCTTGCTCAGGATGTCGCGGATGCCGACCGCTTCCAGCACAGCACGGACACCACCGCCGGCGATCACGCCGGTACCTGGTGAAGCCGGGCGCAGCAGCACTTTCGCGCCGCCATGACGACCGATCACCTGATGGGGAATGGTCGCTCCGGCGAGGGCGATGCGCTTCATATTGCGACGCGCCCGCTCCGACCCCTTGCGAATGCTGTCCGGCACGCCCCGGCTCTTACCGATGCCGATGCCTACCTGGCCTTTATTATCGCCGACGACAACCACGGTGCGGAAAGCAAAGTTCCGCCCACCCTTTACGACTTTGGCGACGCGGGTGATGTCAATCACGCGCTCATCAAATTCGTCACGTTCTTCTTCGCGGCGGTCGCGCCGACCTGGTCTTCCTGCCATGTGCGTCTCCTAAAACTCCAGCCCGCCTTCGCGTGCGCCTTCTGCCAGCGCCTTCACGCGCCCATGATACAGCCAGCCGCCGCGATCAAAGACCACTGTGGTGATCCCGGCCTCTTTGGCCCGCCGGGCAACAACCTGCCCCACAATCCGGGCAGCCTCTGTTTTGGTTTTGCCCGCCACCTGTGCCCGCACTTCCGGGTCAATGGTGGAGGCGGAAACCAGCGTATGCCCCCTGGTGTCATCAATCACCTGGGCATAGATGTGCTGATTGCTGCGAAACACATTCAGCCGGGGGCGTTCGCCGACGCCGGCGACACGCCCGCGCACGCGACGATGGCGGCGCAGACGCGCAAGTCGCTTCTTATCTGTCTTAGCCATGAGTTACTACCCCACCTTCCCGGCTTTACCGGCCTTGCGGCGGACGTATTCGCCCTGGTAGCGGATGCCCTTGCCCTTGTATGGCTCCGGCGGGCGCCAGCCCCGAATCTCCGCCGCCACCTGACCGACAACCTGCTTGTCAATCCCATCAATAATGATCGTGCGCCCGCGATCCTCTACAGTGAAGGTCACGTTTTCCGGCGGGCTGACGACCACATCGTGGGAGAAACCCAGCTTCAAGACCAGGTCCTTGCCCTGTATCTGTGCACTGTACCCGACGCCGTGCACTTCCAGCACCTTACGGAAGCCTTCGCTGACGCCGACGACCATATTATTGAGCAAAGCCCGAGTCAGGCCGTGCAGGGCGCGGTGATGCCGCTGGTCGGTCGGGCGCGTCACGATCAACTGCCCGTCCGCTTCAGTGATGGTCATATCCGGATGAAATGACTGTGAAAGCGTGCCCTTCGGCCCCTTCACCGTCACATCCGGCCCGTCAATCTTGACCTGAACCTTGTCCGGCAGGGTGATGGGTTGTTTGCCTATACGCGACATGATGCCTGACCCTTCCCTTACCACACCTGGCAGAGGACTTCACCGCCGATGCCCTTGCGACGGGCCTGCTGGGCGGTCATGACCCCCTGCGAGGTCGAAACGATGGCGATGCCCATCCCACTCAGCACCCAGGGTAGTTCGCTGCGCTTCTTATACACGCGGCGGCCCGGCTTGCTGACCCGCTGAATGCCGGTGATGACCGGGCGGCGGTGGCGGCGATCGCCATGGTACTTGAGACGGATGTGAATCATCGGTGCGGGCTTTTCTTCGCCCACTTCAAAGCTCTCCACATAGCCTTCTTCCACCAGAATCCGCGCGATGTCCGCCTTGATCCTGGAATAGGGAATGGCAACGGTGGCGTGCCCGGCCATCAGCGCGTTGCGCACGCGCGTGAGCATATCTGCGATAGGGTCGCTGTACATGGTTGCGGCCTCCTACCAGCTCGACTTGACGACGCCGGGAATCTTGCCTTCCAGCGCCAGCTCACGGAAGTGAATGCGGCACAGCCCGAAGCGGCGCATATAGCCGCGCGGACGCCCGCAGATCTTCCCCGAATTCGGGTCACGGTACTGGCAACGGTTGCGCACGCGAACCTTATATTTACGCCTTTTTTCGCGGGCGACCATTGAACGTTTAGCCATCAGTTAATAACCTCCTCCTGCCCCGGCGGACGCTTAAACGGGCGTCACATCGCCGGAGTGGTTAGCTACTCTAGTGTTGTTCGCGGAAGGGCATCCCCAGCAGCTTCAGCAGCCGCCGCCCTTCTTCATCGGTCCGGGCGCTGGTGACGATCGTGATTTCCATCCCCCGCACCTTATCGATCTTGTCGTAGTCAATTTCCGGGAAGATCAACTGCTCGCGCAGCCCCAGCGTGTAATTCCCCCGTCCGTCAAACGAATCCGGGCTGACCCCGCGAAAGTCACGGGTACGGGGCAGCGCGACATTGATCAGACGGTCCAGCAAGGCCCACATCCGCTCGCCGCGCAGCGTCACCTTGACGCCAATCGAACGGCCCTCACGGAGTTTGAAGGAGGCGATGCTCTTCCGCGCTTTGGTCACCACCGGCTGCTGGCCGGTAATCACGCGCAGGTCTTCGACCGCGTGATCCAGGGCTTTAGGGTTGTCCAGTGCCTCCCCCACCCCGATGTTGACCACGATCTTCTCGATGACGGGCACCTGCATCACGCTGGTGTACCCGAATTCTTCCATCAGCGCCGGGGTGACTTCTTCCCGAAAACGCTGCTTGAGTCGCGGCATGGCCTGTGCCATAAAATCACCTCACTGCCTAGTCAATATCTGCGCCGCACTTGCGGCACACCCGCACCTTTTCGCCATCCTCATTGATACGGAAGCCGACACGGGTGCGCTCATCACACTGCGTACAGACTAACATGACGTTGCTCAGGTGCAGCGGCGCTTCGAACTCGATGATGCCGGGTTGCACCTGCTGCCGCCCGGCCTGCATGGGCCGCTGGTGCTTCTTGGCAATGTTCACCTGGGCAACAACCACACGGTTTTCCTTGGGAATGACGCGCAGCACTTCCCCACGCGCCCCGATGTCTTTGCCGGCGATGACTTCTACCGTATCGCCTCTTTTGATACGTTGCATTGTCCTGCTCCCCTTATAACGTTTCAGGGGCCAGCGAAACGATCTTCATGAAGCCCTTTTCGCGTAATTCGCGGGCGACCGGGCCAAAGATGCGCGTGCCCTTGGGGTTCTTCGTTTCCCCATCCAGGATGACAGCGGCGTTATCATCAAATTTGATGTAGGAGCCGTCGCTGCGGCGGTACTCTTTGGCTGTGCGCACGACCACGGCGCGCACCACATCGCTCTTCTTGACCGCCCCCTGCGGCGTGGCCGATTTCACAGTGCCGATAAAAATATCGCCCACTGTGGCCGACTTCCGCTTGGAGCCGCCCAGAATGCGGATCACCAGAATCTCACGTGCGCCGGTGTTATCGGCGACCTTGAGCCGACTCTCTGTCTGAATCATGGCGGTTACTCCTGAGCCTCGTCTTTGGCCTCGGTGGCTTCTTCCGCTTCCGCTTCTGCTTCGGCGGTGACCTCAGCAGCTTCTTCGGCTTCGGCCTCCACAGTTTCTTCTGCGTCGGCCCCGGCGGCGGCCTCTGCTTCGGCTTCCGCTTCTTCAGATACGCCGCCGATCAGCTCGGCGACCACGGCCTGCGATTCCGGAGCACTGGCTTCCAGGGCAGCCGCTTCGGCAGCCGCCTCGGTGGTCTTGACCAGCACTTCCTCCACCACCCAACGCTTACGCTTGCTGAGGGGGCGGCTCTCCACGATGCGCACCATACTCCCGACGGGAATGGCATTGCTCTCGTCATGAGCAAAGTACTTCTTCACGGTGCGCATGACCTTGCCGTAGACCCGGTGCCGCTTGGTGGTTGTCACGGCGACGACCACGGTCTTGTCCATCTTGTCGCTCACCACACGGCCTATCAGCCGACGACGACTATTCGGCATTGCCTTCCTCCTCCTGCCGGACAAGCTCGGCGGCGATCTGGCGTTCCCGCAGCACGGTCTTCAGGCGGGCGATATTCCGGCGCACAATGCGCAGGCGGTTAAAGTCCTCCAGAGTGCCCGCCTCACGCTGAAACCGCAGGTTGAACAGCTCCACCCTGGCATCTTCCAGCGCGGCGAACAGTTCGCCATCACTCATCTCACGCATTTCACTGGCCTTCATCACGAGACCTCCTCACCGGTAATGGGGTCCGTGCGTTTCACGAACTTCGTACGGATGGGCAGCTTGTAGGCCGCCAGACGCAGCGCTTCTTTGGCCACGTCCTCCGGCACACCGGCCATCTCGAACAGGATTCGCCCCGGCTTGACGACGGCGACCCAATGGTCTACCGAGCCTTTGCCCTTACCCATACGGGTTTCGGCAGGTTTGGCCGTCACCGGTTTGTCCGGGAAAATGCGAATCCAGACCTTCCCACGACGCTTGATGTGGCGCACGATGGTGCGGCGGCAGGCCTCAATCTGGCGACTGGTGATCCAGGCCGGCTCAAGGGCCTGCAGCCCGAAGTCACCGAACTGGACAGCCGCGCCGCGCCGGGCAATGCCCCTCCTGCGGCCACGCATTTGTTTGCGGTACTTGACCCGCTTTGGCATCAACATAGCTACTTAACTCCAAAGTCCTCAGCCAGCCGACGGATGGACGGCGGCGGCAAACGCCGCGCCCCTGCGCCTACTGGCTGACATACACGTCAGCCGTCTCGGCTTCGTCCTGAAGCTGGTCACCCTTGTAAATCCACACCTTGACCCCGATACGCCCGAAGGTCGTCAGGGCTTCGGCAGTGCCGTAGTCAATATCGGCACGCAGGGTATTACGCGGCACACGGCCATCCACGACCCACTCGCGGCGGGCCATTTCGGAGCCGCCCAGACGCCCGCTGACCTGCACGCGGATGCCTTTGGCCCCCTGGCGCATGGCCTGGGAGACGGCACGCTTCATGGCACGGCTGTGGCCGATACGACGCTCTAACTGCCCGGCGATGTTCCGCGCTACCAGCACCGCATCCAGATCGGGATTCTCGATTTCCTCGACTTCGATCTTGACCTTCTTGCCGGTCAGCTTCTCCAGCTTGGCGCGCAACCGCTTGACATTCTCGCCCTTGCGCCCGATGACGATGCCCGGCTTGGCGGTGTACAGGGTGGTAACCACCTGGTTGGGGTAGCGTTCGATCTCCACGCGGGAGACGGAAGCACGCTTCCCTTCTTCCATGATCAACTGCCGGATGCGGAAATCTTCCTGCAGCAGCTCGCGGTAGCGGTCGCCTTCGGCGTACCAGCGTGCATCCCAATCACGGATGACCTTCAGACGGAACCCGATGGGGTGAATTTTCCGGCCCATAGGTTAGCTATTCCTCTCGCTCTTCGAGGATAACAGTCAGGTGCGATGTCCGCTTGACACGCGGCTTATAGCGCCCGCGTGCCCCGGCCTTGAAGCGCTTCATACTGGGGCCTTCATCGGCCACAATGGTATGAATCACCAGGTCCTGGCGGTTCAGCTCGAAATTCTCTTCCGCGTTGGCAATGGCCGACTCCAGCACCTTACGGGCCAGGGTCGCGCCTTTCTGCGGCATGTGGGAGAGAATGATCGAGGCCTCATCCGCGTACATCCCCCGGACCTGATCGGCCACCAGGCGAAGCTTCTGGGCCGAGATCGGCAAATGTTTGGCAACTGCTCGTACTTGCATGATTGACCGCCTTAACGCTTCTTCTTCTCGGCCTCGTGCCCACGGAAAGTGCGGGTGGGGGCGAATTCCCCCAGTTTATGACCGACCATATTCTCGGTGATGTAGATGGGCACATGACGACGCCCATCATGCACGGCAATGGTATGGCCGACCATCTGCGGGAAGATCGTGCTGGCGCGGCTCCATGTCCGGATCACGCGCTTCTCCCCGCGCTCGTTCATTTCCTCAATGCGGCGCAACAGCTTGGGCTGAATGTATGGCCCTTTTTTAAGTGAACGCGACATGCTCGCTACTCCTTCAATTACCGACGCCTGGCCCCGCGCCGACGAATGATGTATTTATCGGTCGTCTTGTTGCGGCGGGTGCGCTTCCCGTGCGCGGGTTTACCCCAGGGAGTCTTTGGCCCCGGCATACCGATAGGCGAGCGCCCTTCACCACCACCGTGCGGGTGGCTGGCGGGATCCATCGCCGACCCGCGCACCGTTGGCCGCCAGCCAAGCCAGCGCTTGCGCCCGGCCTTCCCCAGCTTGATGTTGCCGTGGTCGGTGTTGCCCACCTGGCCCAGCGTGGCCATGCACCGCTGATGTACCAGCCGCATCTCGCCGCTGGGCAGCCGCAGCGTGGCATACTTGCCTTCTTTGGCCAGCACCTGCGCGGAAGTCCCGGCGGCGCGTGCCAGTTGGCCGCCCCGCCCCGGCTGCAGCTCCACATTATGCACCAGCGAGCCGACCGGGATGTTCTTCAACGGCAGCGCGTTGCCAACACGAATGTCGGCGTCA
>JALSTC010000677.1 GCA_026983935.1 Ardenticatenia bacterium | reverse complement strand
CGCCGGGGCTAGAGGTCGCGCACCAGCGCCGCCGCCTCGTCCACAATGGAATCGAACAATCGGCTCATCACGTCGTCGGGCATCCGGTACGGCCCGCCGAAGCTGCCGTCGCCCAGCGCCTCGCGCCTTGAAAGGTGGCTCCCCATTGCATCGAAGTCGGGCGGCGTCTTTTCCTCTTGTGGAACTTCCGCCACGCGGGTGAAGGGGAAGTTCTCCAGCCAGTTGGCATGATCGGGCACGGCCCCCAGCTCCTCGCCAAGCTGCTGCACAATCTCACTGTGCCACCAGTCATACCAGACAATGCGCAGCGTTTCCATTTCGCGCTGCATCTCGGCCAGCGCCTCTGGCGGGTGATTGCCACCGTGTCCGTTGAGGATCAGAAATCCCCCAAAGCCATGCTGCAGCAGACTCTGGATAATCTCGATCAGGACGCGGGCGAATGTATCTTCCGTCAGGGTGATCGTGCCGGGAAATTCCATGAAGTGCGCGGAACAGCCGAAGTTGAGCGGCGGCGCGACCAGCACCCCTTCTCGCTCCGCGACGGCGGCAGCGATGGCCTCCGGGATTTTGATGTCGGTCAGCAGGCTGAGGTAGGCGTGCTGTTCGGTGGCCCCGGTGACGAGAATGATGCGGTCATCCTGTTCCAGGTAGCGCTCCACGTCCATCCAGTTCAGGTCGGCCAGATGCATGACCTATCACTCCCTTAGTTATGCTTGCCGGATTTGAGGCGGTGATCGGCGGTGCAGGGTAATCACCGCCGCACATCACCTTGATGAGTAGGGACAGTGTAGTCTGCCGGGCCAGGGCAGGCAAATCATGGTATATGCGGCGGCAAAAATACCAGAAGACCGGAGAAAAGATCGCCCGGCCTTCTGATCTTTTGCAGGTGGCAGGCCCTACACCACGATATTGACCATGCCGCGCTTGGCGACGTAGATCACTTTGCGCGGCTCTTTGCCATCCATGTGGCGCTGTGCGCCCCGGCTGGCCAGTGCTGCCGCTTTGGCCTCTTCCTCGCTGATGTCCGCCGGGACTTCGATGCGGTCGCGCACCTTACCGTTGACCTGCACCACCAGCGTGATCATTTCTTCGGCGGCGGCGGCCTCGTCGTATTCCGGCCACGACTGCGTGTGCACGCTGTAGTCATAGCCGCTGCGCTCCCACAGCTCCTCCGCGATGTGCGGGGTGAAGGGAGCCATCAGCCGCAGGTAGACACTGCGGGCCTCGTCCCAGGCCTCGCTGTTCACCACCGGTGTCTTCTTTGCCGCCTGCATGGTGTTCTTCAGCTCCATCAGCGCGGCAATGGCCGTGTTGAAACTGAAGCTTTCCAGCCCATCGGTCACGCGCTTGATCGTCTGGTGCACTTTGCGCCGCAGTGCTGCGATGTCTTGCTCGGATGCCTGCCCCTCCACCGACGGCGTGTCCACGAACAGCGCCCAGACGTCATTCAGCCAGCGGATCACGCCCTGAATGCCCTGGCTGTCCCAGGGGCCGCCCTGATCCCACTTGAAAGCGAACATCAGGTAGCCGCGCACGGTATCCGCGCCGTGCTTCGCCACCAGATCGTCCGGATCAATGACGTTGCCGCGTGATTTGCTCATCTTCTCGCGGTCTTCGCCCAGGATCATGCCCTGGTTGTACAGGGCCAGCATGGGTTCATCAAAGACGCCCTCCGTATCACGCCCGATCTGCTGCATGACGGCTTCCGTCGGCTTGAAGACGCCGCAGTCGCGCATGGCTTTGGTGAAAAAGCGTGTGTACAGCAGGTGCATGGTGGCGTGCTCGATGCCGCCGGTGTACTGGTCA
>JALSTC010000676.1 GCA_026983935.1 Ardenticatenia bacterium | reverse complement strand
TGCTAGTCCAGATTCATCTGGACTTCGCCTGCTCAGCCCTGGAATTCATTCCGGGGCTATTCCTCCGGCACGCCGCGCGCGATCATCTCCGGCAGCGGGGCAAACGTGCCCAGCACCTGCAGGGCCTCAAGCTGCGCCGCGCTGGCTTCTTCGTCCAGCAGGTCAAGCTGCGTGCCCAGCAGCCGCAGGTTGGCCGTGAGCAGCCGCCCGTCCGGCGCATTGATCAGCACTGCCAGCCCGCTGTTTTCCTCCCCGTCGGCATCGGTGAAGGTGTAGGCCACACGGAAGCCATCCCCGAAAGCGCGTGTGACGGCCTCCACGCCGCTGATGTCCGCCCCGTCGCGGTAAGCGGCCACCCATTCCCGCGCGGCGTCGGCGTCGGCGACCGCTGTATTCTCTTCGGCGCTCAGTGTCAGCGTGGCGACGTCGCTGCCGTCGCTCAGTGTGACCGTGCGGCCCGGCCCGCCGTCCACCAGTGCCCACGTCTCCGGGTATTTGATGCTGTAGCCCCAAACGCCGTCAATGTAAGCGGGCCAGATCAGCGGCACACCCAGCGAATCCGGCAGCAGGTGGTAGGAGGGTATAATCGTGTCCTGAAGCGCATCCAGCAGGGCAGGGTTGTTGCCCGGCACGACAAGCCGCAGCACCAGCGCCCAGGTCGTATCCGGCGGCTCCACCCAGGTGATATGCCGCGCCAGGTATGTGTTGCCGGCGAGCGACAGCTCGAAGTCAATGATCAGCCGGTCGTCCACGATGACGCGCGACGTTTCCTGCCAGGTTTCATATTCCGCCCAGGAAGCCGCCAGCTCCTGCGGAGAGGCCGCGCCGTCCAGCGTGACCAGGCTCTGCGATGAGTCGTACTGCTGGACGTAAGCATGCACCACGCTGTAGAGTGCCCCGTTGACCATGCTCACGCTGGCGACGGTGGACTGCGTGGTCGGGCTGGGCGTCCAGCCCTGCGGCTGCATCACGAAGAACACCGCCGACGGGTGCACGTAGGTGCCCGCCGCTTCCACCTGCGGCCCATCGGGATCAGGTGTGGGGAAGGTGATGGCCGCCAGGGTCGGCTGGGCGGCGGTGGCCTGCGGCGCGGGCTGATTGGACGTGCCCACGCCCAGGCCGGGCAGGATCGTGCTCAGGAGCATGCTGCCGATGATCAGCACCAGCCCGGCCACGGCGAGCATATTTTGCAAAGAAAACCGTTTTGACATTACGCTATACTCCACCGGAAAGTCATCTGTTTCAGGTGGAAGATCATACCGCAGCAGGGAGAATAAAACGATGGCCGATTCACAGCACAACCCCATCCCCCCGGAAGATGATCCCGGAGGTCCTGAGAACATGGATATGGAGCCGCCGCTGAAGCTGGACGGCGGGCGGGTGATGGCGTGGCTGATGCTGCTGGGGGCATTTTTGCTGGCGCTGGCGGCTGCCTCCGCGCTGGGCTGGCTCTGAAAGCGCGGAAGCCCGTCCGCTGCCGTGGGCGGCAGACCGCCTGCTATGCCCGCGTTTTGAGAGGGTGGCGCGCCCCTTGCGCTTAGCGGATTACCTGCCGGACGGTCTTATAGGTTCAGGAGCCACGGGAGACGTGTCCCAGGCTTCTGCCGATAGATTCGCACAACCAAGCGCCTGCAGGTCTGCCACAATGCGAGCGTAATCCTCCGACTTGATGAACCTCAGCCAGGACTCCATACTGTCAAACTCCGCGTGAGTCATCACCTGAGGGGTTGTACCAAGCGGATTCCGATAGGCACGGAATTCTTTGACGCCGGGTTGTCTCAACACAGATCGGATCCACTCCTCAGTTT
>JALSTC010000675.1 GCA_026983935.1 Ardenticatenia bacterium | reverse complement strand
CCAGGTCAGCACGTTCGCCCGGATCGAGGTCATAATCCAGCACTTCCATCAGCCCATCAAGGGCGCGGTACAGCTCTGTGCGGGCATCGGGCGTGGATTCGCGGCGCACGCTGAGGTAGATCAGAACGGTCAGCAGAAAAAAACCGTAGATGATCGGCGCGGCGAAGGGGTAGAAGTAATCATTGCTGCGGGTGATGAACTTGCCGACTTCATCAATGAACAGCCCCGCTCCAACCCCGCCCGCCAGCGCCCCGATCGCGTACACCCAGCGATTGGCAAAGATCAGCGGCAGCAGGGCGGCGATGAACAGCAGCAGCCCACCCCACAGCACATGGGCAATATGCAGCTCGCTGCTGCCCACCTGCGGATAGCCGGTCAGTTCCAGGAACAGCCGCGTTCCGGTCACCGACGTGGCAAAGCTCAGCAGCATGAGCAGCAGATACCGCTCCGCTCGTTCGCGCTTGACCGCACCTCGCATCCGTCCCGTGAAGCTGATCATGGCTCTGCCCCCAATTCTTCAACAACCCAACATGTGGCAGCCTGACGCAACCTTTTTGCACCGGCTGCGTCTAATTTAAGGTAGGCTATCGTGCAAAGCAATTTCATGCAAACATTGGGCAAAAAGGAGTCTTGGGTATGCGTGTTTCCCGCTGGTTAGTCCCGGCGCTGCTGATTCTGCTTGTGGTTGTGGTGGGATGCACCCCGGCCAGCGCACCTGCCGGGAACAACGGTGATCTGCCTCGCACCATCAGTCCGCAGGACGCACAGTCCCGCCTGCAAAATGATGAAAACGTCGTCCTGCTGGACGTGCGCACGCCGGGTGAGTGGGCCAATGATGGCCGTTCGCCTGACGCGATATTGATTCCGCTGGACGAACTGGAATCGCGAGCGCAGTCCGAGCTGAACCCCGACGATACAATCATCGTGATCTGCCGCAGTGGCAACCGCAGCCAGATCGCCGCGGAGCAGCTCCGCCAGATGGGCTTCAGCCATGTGACCGAGGTCGAGGGCGGGATGCGCAACTGGGTTGCGCAGGGACTGCCAATTGAATGTGACGTGGCGACCTGCGGCCTTCAGTAAGGCCGATGGTAGCGGAACATCTGGGGGGCAGTTTCCCCATTCAGAAAACCAAGCGTTGTCACCGAGGCCGTTGCCGGATAGACGGCCTCCTTTTTTGTCTCATCATTGAAGGGCCGCCCCTGTACCCAGCAATGCAGGGCCAGCACCACATCCCCATGGGAGACAACGGCGACTTCATGCCCATCATACTCCCGACGCAGGCGGTCAAGCAGCCGCCGTGCCCGCGCCAGAACATCATCCGGCGTTTCATAGCCCGGCGGCACAGCCTCATAGAGCCGCCAGCCTTCGGCGTCCAGTTCCGCAATGGGGCGGCCCTGGTGTGGGCTGAGAACTTCATCAATTAGCGTCGAGTAGCGCACAGGCACGCCGGGATGTCTGGCAGCGATGAGAGCCGCTGTCTGACGCGCCCGCAGGCGCGGGCTGCTGATGATCGCCGCCAGCGGCCTATCCTGCAGGTAGGCGGCTGCCGCTTCTGCCTGCTGGCGGCCTTGCTCGCTGAGCCGGAAGCGCGGCAGACGGCCATAGAGGATTTTCCGCGGATTGTGCACGTCGCCGTGCCGGATGAGGTGAATTGTCGTCATCAAAAGACTTTCGGTAAAAACAACACTGAGTCCTGCCGGGAAAGCGGATAAATTAACCGGCGGCAGAACGCAGCATGCACGGTTAAAGCTGGCTGCCACCGCAGCCATAAGTCATCAGGCGGCGCTTTCAAACGCCTCCACGATGCGCTG
>JALSTC010000674.1 GCA_026983935.1 Ardenticatenia bacterium | reverse complement strand
TGGTTCCCTACGATGACATCGGGGCGCTGACCGAAGCGCTGCGCCAGGCCCTGAAGCCGGGTGTGCGGGAGCGGCTGGCGGCAGGTACGGGCGAAGGCCTGGCACGCTTCACCTGGGCGCGGATGGTGACGGAGACGCTGGCCTGCCTGGAAGCGCTGATGGGCTGACGGGGCGGTGCGATTCGGGACAGTGAATCGCCCTTCGACGCGGTTGCACCCCCTATAAAGGTATGTTATAGTGACATCAACGCGGTCCCTCTCGTGGTTTTGCATGCGAATCATGTTCCGGGTTTGAAACCGGTTTGCTGCGGGCGCTTGCGCAGCGTGTTCTCTCCCATTTGACAAGAGAAGAAGAGGGAATTAGAGTTAAAAAACAGGTGGGTCGCGTATACCCTTATTCACTTTGCCATTACAGATCAGATTCTTCCCCACGCCATTCGGTTACCCGAACGTGTTTCTATGGCACATCTGTGAATCCAACGTTACGTCTATTCCACTTCTGGAGCTATTTGTATGGACATCGCCGATCTTGAACAAAAAACGTTGAGCGAACTGCGCCGTATGGCTCAGGAAGCCGACATTGCCGGTTACAGTCGTCTTAAGAAATGGGACCTCATCCTGCGCCTGCTGCGGGACAAAGCCGAAAAGAAGGGCTATTCTCTGCGCGGCGGTGTGCTGGAAGTCATTGATGACGGCATCGGCTTCCTGCGATCCAATAGATACCTGCCCGGCCCGGAGGACATTTACGTCTCCCAGACCCAGATCAAACGCTTTGGGCTGCGCACGGGCGATTTTGTGATCGGGCAGGTGCGTCCGCCCAAGGACTCGGAGAAATATTACGGCCTGCTGCGCGTGGAGGCGATCAACGGGCGCAGCCCGGAGCTTGCCAAGAATCGCCCCCGCTTTGAAACCCTGACCGCCATCTTCCCCGAAGAACGCTTTAACCTGGAAACCAGCCCGCGCATCCTCAGCACCCGCCTGCTCAATCTGATCGCGCCCATCGGCAAAGGGCAGCGCGGCCTGATCGTCAGCCCGCCCAAGGCCGGTAAGACGACCGTGCTCAAAGACGTGGCGAATGCCATCAGCCAGAACTACCCCGACGTGCATTTGATGGTTGTATTGATCGGCGAGCGCCCTGAAGAAGTGACCGATATGGATCGCTCCGTGGAAGCGGAAGTCATCAGCTCCACTTTTGACGAGCCGGTGCAGCATCACGTCCGCGTGGCGGAGATGGCACTGGAACGGGCCAAACGGCTGGTGGAAGGCGGGCAGGATGTGGTGGTCATGCTGGACAGCATCACGCGGCTGGCGCGGGGGTATAACCTGGTCGTGCCGCCCAGTGGGCGCACTCTGACCGGCGGCCTCGATCCTTCTGCCCTGTACCCGCCCAAGCGCTTCTTCGGCGCGGCGCGTAATGTGGAAGAGGGCGGCAGCCTGACGATCGTCGCCACCTGTCTGGTGGATACCGGCAGCCGTATGGATGACGTGATCTACGAGGAATTCAAGGGCACCGGCAACATGGAGCTGCACCTCAACCGCACCCTGCAGGAGCGCCGCATCTTCCCCGCTTTCGATATCGAGCGAAGCAGCACCCGCCGCGAGGAGCTGCTGCTTGGCCCGGATGTGCTGCAGCGCGTGTGGCTGATGCGCCGCATGTTCGCCCATCTGGCCTCAGACCCGCCCAATGGCGAGGGTATGGGCTTTGTCGGCGCGACGGAACAACTGCTGCAGCAGCTTCGGCGCACGGACAGCAATGAGGAATTTCTGGCGATGCTGGGGCAGACGGTTTCGTAAGAACGCAGCAGGGCGCAG
>JALSTC010000673.1 GCA_026983935.1 Ardenticatenia bacterium | reverse complement strand
AGGGCATAGGGCGGGGCGACACGGCGGATTTGCGGCTCCGTCTCTGTGTTACACAGAGGCTCCGGTCCCGGGTCGGCGGCCTGCAGAGAGGCCGCCTTTTCTGGGAGCAGTCCGGCGATCTGCGGCGCGGGAAGGAGTGGCAGGTGTGAGACTATGACGATCACGATGCCACCTCCTCCCCTGCCGCTTCCGTGGCCGGGGCTTCGTCCAGCGGGCGCTGGGCTTCGTCCAGCGTATGCTGGGCTTCGTCCAGCGGGTGCTGGGCTTCGTCCAGGCGGCGGGCGTAATCCTGAGCCTCATGGACTGCCGTCTCTTCTTCCGTGTCGGTCTCGCCCGTCTGCCACAGCCGGTCGTCCACGCGGGGCCAGGTCGGGCCGGTGGGTGCGGACAGAACGACCGGGGGATCATCTGTGTCGTCGGCATCCACGCCGGCGAGCAGTTCCACCAGGTCAACGCCGCGCCCGGAAATCTTCGCCTCCCCGCCGACCAGGAAGATCAGCAGTTCGTGGTTCAGCTTGCGCAGGACGCTGTCGCTGACGCCTTTCAGCGGTATCCAGCTTTCCGCCCGGGTCCGGTACAGCACCAGCAGCGCTGCCTGCCCTTCCGGCGTCAGGCTTTCCCACACGGCCAGCCGGTCATCGATGACCTCCAGGCAGTGGCGCACATAGGCCGCGCCCACCGTCCAGGCGGCGGGCAGGGGTGGTTTCGGCGGTGGCGCCGGCAGCAGCGGGATCGGGTCACCGGCGATGTAGAAGGTGACGGCCACCCAGGACACGATGCGCAGTTGACGGATGAAGGACGAGGTCTCCACCGGGATCGCCTTCCGGCGCGGCTCCCACTCCCACCAGGGGCGCGGATCTGCTTTGCGGGCTTCGTCCGGCGCATACTGGCGCGGGGCGTAGACGCGCATAGAGGTGATCACGCTGCGCGGCAGGCTGAGGCGGATGTGATAGTAGAGGTCCTGCGCCAGCGATTCGGGCGAATACGCCATGCTCCCATCGTGGCGCTGCCAGACGGTGACGTGATTGCCGCCCGTGCTGCCATCGCAAGCGCAGATGGTCACCCGCCCGCGTCCGGCCAGCCGGAAGCGGAACCAGTTGTGGATGTTGCGGATGTTTTCGGGTCGGAGTTCGGCCACCGTGTGGGGTTCCAGCACCGGGGCGGGGAGCAGGGGCGGCGGGGTGATCTGGCGGCCCAGGTCGGTGAGGCGGTAGCGGCGGAAGGTCTTCCCGCTGCCCCGGCTGCGGCCAGACCAGACCGTGCCATCGTCCACCATCTCCACCAGGCCGTGACGGAGCAGATAGGGATAAGCGCGGGCGAGGCCTTTGTCCGGGCGCAGGAAGTGGCCGGGCCACTGCAGGCCGTCCTGACGGGAGCGCAGCAGGGCGCGGGCACGGAGCGGGGTGAGATTGAGCGGTTTCATCGCTTGCATCGCAGCGTTGTCTATGATACGATTCGGTTGGATTTGGGTTTTGGAGCCTGCGGCGTCTTCAGCGCTGCGGGCTTCCGTCTTTGTTACCAGAGTCATCGCCCTACTCCTCGTAGTCGTCGGCCATGAGGCCGATCTCGATCATCGCTTCGATCAGGATGTCCACCAGGGCGGCCCGATCCTGCTCATCATCCAGGCACAGGCCGTCTGCGCGCTCCGTAAGCGCCCATCAAAAGGCTGAGCGGACTTCTTCTTCGGTCATGACCAGCCTCCATGCAGGCGGGTGTCCACGGCGGCGCGGATGTAGTAGAGCACCGGCTCCATCTCTTCGTCCGGGCACACGTGGTCAAGCTGGCTGAGCATGTAGGCGACCAGCTCGCCGC
>JALSTC010000672.1 GCA_026983935.1 Ardenticatenia bacterium | reverse complement strand
TGCAGCCTGCAGGTGTTCCACAGCCTCTGATGCCATGCCAAGCCGGTCCTCGACCATGCCCAGATTATAGGGAGCCACCCAGTGATCCGGCTCACGCGCATAAGCCTGCTGCGCATAGGTAAGCGCCTGCTCAAAATCACCCTCCTGCAGATAGACCTCGGCCAGGCCGTTGTAGCCCACGCCGGAATCCGGCTCCAGCTCGATAATGCGGCGATAATCCTGCAGGGCGCGTCCGGGCTTCCCCTGCAGGCGGCGCAGTTCTGCCCGAAAGCGGTAGTGTGCGCTGTCTTCCGGCTCCGCGCGAATCAGACCGTTCATGATCTGCACAGCCTGATCATACTCCCCCCGGCGCAGATGTTGGATGGCCTGACGGTACTCCCGCCGGACACCACGACGCAGAATGAACTGGGACACAATCAACCAGCCCAGGCCCGCGCCTGCAAACCAGGGCAGCAGGGGCGGCACAAACAGACCAACGGCGATACCAATCAGCAAGGGGCCAACAGAGATCAGCAGCGGCCTGCGCCCAAAGGAATCCAGGCGGCTGACCAGGATCACCACCGTACCGACCAGCCAGATCAACAGCAGCCCGTTCTGGACGGGCACCACCCAGGCCACATCCGGCCCGACAGCCTGAAGCATCAGGCTGACCGCGCCAGTCCCCCCCAGAAGCAAGAACAATGCCCAGGCACGTTGTGGCCCAAGCCATGTGATAAAACGACGAAACATCACCCACCCTTTTCGTCACTCAAACCGTGTATAATCCATCAGAACAACTTCCAGCCGTTCATCTGGCAGTTCCCAGCGCACAGGGACGCCAAACGCATCGAAATGCAGCCGCTGCTGCCCGATCTCCGGCTGATCCACCGCAAAGATAATATGCTGCTGCGGACCACCCTGCCCCGGCGCGATCTGCTTCTGCTCCAGTGACGCCTGCAGCGGCATCAAACCGGGCCAGAGTGTCCCTTGCTGAATCCCGGGGCAGATCAGCATGAAGTCCTGTGTTCCTGCCACATGCCGATCATAATCCAGCCATAGAAAATGCTCGGTAATCGTATGCCAGCCGTATAACTGATATCGGGCGGGCAGGATCATCTCCTGGACTCGATCTCCATACAGAATTGTCACGTAGCCCGGCATAAAGCGATATTCTACCACCTCATGGCTCCCATCCTGCCAGCGCCAGAAAAAGATCATCTGCACTGGCCGCATTGTCGGGTCACGCAGCAGGTAGCAGGTGGAAAGCAAATGAGAACCGCCGGAAACTATCTGGCTGCGCCAGCTCAATGCCTGATCGGGCAAAGCGTGCAGTGACCAGAATTCCTGTATGTGCGTGGGCTGTCCTTCGCGCACCTGCTGGTAAATCCCCTGCGCAACAAGGACCTCGTCCACTTCAACAGGTGGAAGCATCTACTCTCGTCCTATCCAACCGACACCCGGAAAGCCCCTGCTATGCGTCCAGCGCAATGTAAATGCGTTTATTGATGCCCCCCTTGCTCTTGTAGTCCGTGATGCGTATGGGGCCTACTTCCGAGGTGTTGGCCACATGCGTGCCGCCGTCCGCCTGCAGGTCCAGCCCCTCAATTTCGACGGTTCGCACCTGCGTGATGCCTTCCGGCAGGAGGTTGATCTTGGTGCGAATCAAATCGGGTATCTGGAAGGCCTCTTCACGTGGCAGAATGGCAACTCGAATCGGGCGGGCGGCAGCAACCTCGATATTAATCTTTTCCTCGATCTCGTGCACCAGATCCCCTTTCAGCCGCTCGAACTCAAAATCCATGCGGCCCTTGAGCGGCTCCATGTTCCCACCCGTGACGCTGGCATGGTAATCTCGCCAGACGACACCGCACAGAATATGCAGGGCGGTATGCGTGCGCATCAGTTGATAGCGGCGCTCCCAGTTGATCTGCCCGTGTACGGCAGTGCCAACCGCAGGCAGCGCATCGCCCTCGATAAAGTGCAGCACGTCATCCCCGGCTTTCTTCGCTTTGCTGACCACATACCGGGCATCGTTAACAAGCAGCATGCCCTGATCGGCAGGCTGGCCGCCCCCGCCAGGATAGAAAGCCGTGCGATCCAGCACAACGGCCCGCTGCTCTTCATCCACAGCCACAACAACGCCCTCAAATTCCTGCAAATAGCTGTCTGTCTGGTACAGCAGTTCGGTCATCGTCCCCGCTCCTTGCCATGCACCTGCACCCATACAGCGCAAGCATACCACATCCAAAAGTCGTCGTTAAGTGCAATCAGGCCGCATGAATTTTTATGAGTAATCTTGTAATATATTAGAGATGACAAATAACGTTGCAGGAAACACCCCAATCCGGCCATAATACACTTGAGTGATCTGATAAGAGACGGACGATGAACAAAATCACCCGCATACCAACACCTGAAGACGCCGAAGCCCTGATCCGCGAAGCGGGACACCGCCTGACTCCCCAGCGCAGCCTGCTGCTCGATCTGCTGCGCTCCCAGAAGACATTCCTCGACGCCGAGCAGCTCTACGCGCTGGCTTCTCAGCACGAAAAAGACATCAGTCTGGCAACGGTTTATCGCACGCTCCAGCTTTTCGTCGAGCTGGGGCTTGTGGAGGCGCGATATCTCGATCCTGAGCACAAGCGCGAATACTATCGCATTGCCGGCGGCCTGGAATACCATTACATGACCTGCCGGGGCTGCGGCGCGATGATCCCGGTCGATCCGGATATTATCGAGCATGTGGCTCAGGACTGGGCCAAAGCACATGGGCTGACTCTGCTCACAGCACACGCCTGTTACACAGGCTACTGCCAGGAGTGTACCAAAAAGCGTCAGGAGCAGGCTGCCAGAGAAGACTTATCAGGTTAAACGATGTACACTATGGCTATCCATCTCGTGGGTAGCCATAGCCGTTTTATCCGGCAGAGTATCCAGCAGCATCCTATCAGGGAAAAGCAATGTCTGGTAAGACAGTTCATGCCCCCAAACTCAATGTGCTCATCCCCTTCTTATCACCTGTATTCCTGGGGATGGCTCCCCTGTTCGGTAAACTGGCTTATCAAGGCGGCACGGATCCGTTCACCGTCGCGGCAGCAAGAACCATCATCGCCGCGATTATTCTCTGGCTGCTGTACCTCATCTTCTGGCGGCGCTATATCTATATTTATCCTGCCGGCCTGCTTGGCTGCGTCGTGGTCGGTGCGGTTAACGGCATCGGCTCGCTGATGTTCTATACCGGACTCAATCTGCTGGACGCCAGCCTGACCCAGCTTCTGAACGGTACGTATCTCGTCTTCGCTGTTGTGCTGGCACATATAGGCGGACAGCGCATCTCCAACCACACGGTCGTCCGCGTCGGGCTGGCCCTGATTGCGCTCCTGCTGCTGACCGGCACAGCCTCCAGCGGAATCAACTGGTTAGGGGTCGGGTTGATGCTGGGCAATGCGCTCATGTTTGCCGGCACCATGCTGCTCAGCCAGCGTGTGCTTTATGAGATGCCTGCACAGACGGTCACGCTGTACGTCCTGACCACAATGGCCGTGCTGGTTGCCATGGTGCGCGTTGGCTACGGCGTGATTTCCCCCGTCTGGGATGTTTCTCCGGAAGCCTGGCTGGCGATCTTCGCGCTGGCAATCAGTACGGCGCTGGCACGGCTGACCATGTTCCTGGGCGTGAAGGCATTGGGGGGACTGCAAACAGCCCTGATCGCCATGACCGAAATTGGCATGACCCTGCTGCTGGCTTTCCTCTTCCTCGGTGAGCGGCTGACGGTTCTCCAGTGGATTGGGGTCGCCTTTCTGACCGGCAGCATCCTCTTGATGCGCCGCGACAACACGCCGGAAGGCATCAATCCAGAGGCAACCCCGCTGCCCAACATGGCCGGGTTGACACTCTTCCATCAGATGGCATTCCATCAGGCCTTTGCCAAAGGCGATGCAGCGGTAACTCCCGAGGAACTGGAAGCCATCCGGCGGATGATGGGCGCTGCCGCCGATCAGCCGCCACCGCCAAAGCCAAGCAGCCCGGACGAACTGCCCACCGCTCCCAGAACTCAGACCGGAGACTGAGCAAGCAGGCCCGCTTACACACCCAGCGCCGCATCCAGGGCCCGTCCGGTTACGTTTACTCTGCGGCAACCTCAATTACTGTGAGCAGCGCGGCCTGCCCATTACTCACACGATCTGCTCCGGTCACCGGCAGCGGCTCGCCGGTCTGCCAGGCATAGACCTTGACCCACAACTGGTAGCTGCCTGGCGGCAGGTCTGCTGGCAATTGCAGACCGTGATTATCCCGCACGAGTTCCCCGACCCGCCACGAATCCATCGGGCGGAAAGTTGCCTGCGGAGGCGTGTCACGCTGTGCAGCGACCGCGCCATTTGCATCAATCACAAAGATGCCAATATTGTAGTCACGTGCAGGCCTTTGCAGCGCCCGCCACAACAGCGAAACCGGCACGACATCCCCCGGCAGATAAGCCGTCCGTGCCGGATCAGGGCCGGGAAATGGCCCGACGCGCACCCGTGCGGGCGGCAGATCATAGCCCACCAGTTCAACAGAATCCCCAAACCGGGCATCCACCGGGTGCTCCGGCCAGGCCATTGCAGGGATAGGCGGCGCATCGCTGTTGACGGAAAACAAGATCGCCCGCGTCGACTCGTCTGTCTGGAGAGTCTTCACAGGGAAGTAGTGCCGCGCCATGAACCATTCGACCGGTCGGATCGTGTAGGTCGTAAAAGGGCCGCTGCTGTTGAGCAGCCAGACTCGATCGGTATATTCAGGCAGATTGTTCAAGAAAATGCTGTGCCGGGGCTGGAGCAGCATATCCGGGTTGTCACTGACAACGCCAGGCGGCTGCGCGGGGCTGGGCTGCTCACCGGGGGCAGTCGGCAGTGTATAAACCAGTACATCGCCATTCCGCCAGTAGTTCAGGAAATAGTCCTGATACGTGGGGTTGGCAAGCACCAGAATATCATCCGGTCGGGTTTCTTCCTCCAGCATGCCCGTCAGTGTACGAAGCTCCGGGAAATTGCCCAGATAATACGGGTCGTTGTAGATACTGCGCAGGCCGACATAGAACGCCCCGATCATCCCCAGCAGCAGCGCCGCGCTCGTGATCTGCAGGCCGCGCCGAGTCACCTGCCGCTGACGCAACCAGTGCCACAGCGCCCAGGCCGCACCAACAGCCACTACAGCCGCCGCCACCGCCAGCCACAGCCCACCAGTACCGACTCGCAGCCAGGCAAAGTCCACGGGCACCTGCCCCCACAACTGGGGACTGATCACGATCGGCGTGTAGATCAGATTCCAGGTGCCATCCGCCCATTCCAGTACACCACGCCGCGCCACCTCATCGGCATAAGCCCACTGTGGCAAAACAACGCCGTTGAGCTGCGCCCAGATACCGATCCCGAAAATCGCCGCCGCACCTCGACGTGCCCACCGCGATGCGTCGGGGCGGCTGAGGGCCTGTAGAACGGGCAGCACGGCCAGCATGGCAAATATCGTCGCCGGGACCATGTAACGCGGCCCCCATGAGCGCCCGCCAAACCAGTGTACATTGCGCAACGCAGCATACCCGGCAGCAAACGTCAGTACGGTCAGCACCGGGATCAGCGCCTCTCGCCAGCGCCGCGCCCGCATCAGCAGCCACACACCGGGTATGCCCAGCAGCAGCACAGGCGAAAAAGTAAAGATGCTCCGTCCCGGGCTGACCAGATAACTCAAGAATGCATAGCCGATGATCTCCGCATTGCCGGAGATGGTCTGCAGGCGGACGAAGGGGTTGTACGTGCGCGGCACTGAAACAACGTTCAGCACGATGTTCAGCGCCACGGCAATAAATCCAACCGCAAGGATGCCGATCAGCAGGATCATGCCCAGCCGCCGCCACGATACCCAAGGCACGGCAAGCGCCACGAAGATCGGGATGCTCAACAGCGCAGCTTCTTTAGTCAGCAGCGCCATCAAATACAGCACAATAAATCCGCCCAGCCAGCCCCAGCTCCGCGCCGTTCCCCAACGCCGCC
The DNA here is from genome assembly GCA_026983935.1 of Ardenticatenia bacterium. Lineage (GTDB taxonomy): Bacteria > Chloroflexota > Anaerolineae > Aggregatilineales > Ch27 > JALSTC01. The sequence goes on along the minus strand of JALSTC010000672.1, from coordinate 2,528 downwards.
GCCAGACATTGAGGCACAGCGCCGCACTGAACAAAAGCACCATCGCCAGCGGCTCCCGGAAAAACACCTTGCTGTAAGGCCAGGCAATCGTACCCAGCCCGTACATCACGGCCCCGGCAGCACCAACACGTTCGCTGTATCCCAGCGAACGTGCATAAAGGAAAAACACCGCCCCACCGGCAGCACAGACCAGCACATTCAACAGCCAGACGGCATGCACCAGCCCGATGCCGGGGACAGCTTCCGCTGCCGCGAAAAGCAGGGATGCAGCAAAAATCTGCATTGGCTCGGCATCTGCCAGCGGCGCAAAGGGTTGGTCGCCAATCGTGTATTCTTTAAAGGGGAAAAAGTTCAGGGAAAGATTGAGCCGTGTATTCTGGCGGCGAACGAGGCTCTCTACCGCATCAAAAAGGAAGCGCTCGTCCGTGGTGAAAATTGTGCCGCTGTATGTAAACCAGTAAACACCCGCCAGTAAGGCGAAAATACTCAACATGATCACCGCATGGCGGCGGGTAAATAAGGGCATCTGCGGCATTGACTGCAACCTGAATTACCTCCACAGGCCGGACGAATACCCACCTATTCTACCCTGTCATGCCAATAAAACACGGAGTCCACCGACATGATGCCCGGTGGACTCCAGTATCTATCTGGCAGCAGAAGAGCGGCTACATATCTTCGGCAGGCTCCGCGTCTTCGTCAGCCTCGCGGTTATAGAATTCGTCGTACATCTGCTCCAGCCAGTCGCGGAGTTCCCGTGCCCGCTCACGTCTCCGAGTGCGCCAGCCGCCAGCCATGAAACCCCGGCCCATACCCATCGGCCCGAAGCCGCCGCGCCTGCCGTGCCGCCCGTGACGATGGTGGAAGCCGGGCCCAAAGCCTTCAGCCTCTTCTTTCCAGTCAGGGTGGACATGTCCCTCGGTGCGAATGCTGCCGTCTGGCTCCTGGATTACGCGCCAGCTAAACAGCACCTTTTCTTCCTGTTTCTCCTGTTTCTCCTGCTTCTCAGTCATTTTCCGATTCCTCCTCGGTATCATCTTCCAGTTCTTCGATCAGGTCTTGCAAAACGTCAATGGCTTCACGCAGTTTGGGGCGCATGATGGCCTTCAACCGCGCCAGTTCTTCTCGCCCGGCCTCGGTGATCGTATACCGCCGCCGTGTCCGTTTCACGGGATCGTCCCATTCACTCACAACGAATCCCTGCTCTTCCATCTCGGCCAGCAGTGGGTAAACCGCTGCCGGGTTGACCATGCCATGCTGCGCCGTGTGCTCGGCCAGCGTCGCCATGATCTCATGTCCATAGCGCGGGGCCTGATCCAGCAGATGGAGCGTGAAGAGTGGGAGCAGCCCTCCGCTTTTGCTCAGCAGAACGCTGACAAACGGATTGAACGCGATATCCCCCGCATGCCAGGGCCGGAAACGCCGGGCTTTGAACAGCCAGTGCCTGTGCAGCGGCGTATCCATGAAACGGGAAAAATACGCCCGCCACTGCGCCGGGTCTGGTGGCACACCTTCTTCCGAAGATGCCTCCATCCAGCTCTTCCAGAAATCCCTCCTTCTACGTCTTCGTCTCATATCACCTCGATTCAATATAGTTGAATTCAACTATATTGAATAATACCATCAAGCCTGCACGCTGTCAAGACATCTGCGTTAGAAATTCAATAAAACAGCCTCCGGCAAAATGCATGCTGGAGGCTGGCAAAAAGGCGTCAAGATTCGCGGATTTCAGTCGTCCGGGTTGGACAGCGGCTCGGTATGGATGGTGACCCGCTGTAAGAGAGGCAATGCGCTCCGGAGGTGAGTCTCGGTGCGTCCCGCGAGCAGATGCGCATCCTCCACCGTCATGTCCTCCGCCAGGCCGGCGTGCATCGAAAGGGCATACCCATGCGCCTCAGGCCGGATGAAAACAGCGTGCCACTTTACGTCGGGGTACAGCGTCTGCGCCAGTTCCAGCGCCTTCGCCCGGACTTCCTCCGCACGATCGCTGTTTGCCACCGGAACCGGCCCGCGAAATGCCGGTTCGATATGTGTGGTAATTCCGGCCAGGTCAGGCAGCGCAGCCTTCACCCGCTTCTCAAACAGCGAGACCTGATGATGCGCATCCTCAAGCATCTGGCCCGGCGGCACTTCGACATGCATTTCCAATACCGAGCCTTCTGGCGTTTGAAACAACACCACTTCATGCACGGACAGCCCCAACGCATCGGCTTCCGCACGGGCGATCATATGGTAGTCCGGCGGCAGGGCATAATAGGGCGAGTAATGGACTTCCACCTCTGCAATGCCATCTATCGTCTCATGCAGGCGCTCGGTGATGGCATTGACGATGGCTTCGGCATGTTCTGCCGTCAGTGAGGGGTCCACTTTCACGTCAATATCCAGTTGAATAGCATCGGCAGGCCCCCGGCTGCGCACCCGTTCAACCGACCGCACGCCTGGCGTCTGCCTGACAATGACTTCGATCCGGTCGGCTGCAATCGGCGCGGTATCCACCAGGACACGCCCGGTTTGCCACAACACCTTCC
>JALSTC010000671.1 GCA_026983935.1 Ardenticatenia bacterium | reverse complement strand
CTGCCGGTCTGCGGGGCAGGGGCAAGCAGCAGCACCAGAAGGGCCAGTAGAATGTAGCTGCGGTTCAATTGCCAGATGCTCACGGTGTTCAGGTCGAAAAACACGAACGTCGCACGGGACAAAGATGAAAACGGCGCGGGTATCAAGCCGTTCCCGCCGGAGTCATCATAGCATTTAATCCCGGCAGCGACCAGCGCTGCGTCAGTTATCTCCGCCCGCCCAGCAGAAGCGCCACGAATGTGATACCCGCCAGCGCAAAGGCCGCCACCCCTGGCGTAACTGCACCGCTGGTGTAAAGCAGTGCTCCGGTCAGCACCAGACTGGCGAATACCAGCCCGACTACGACCTGGCGTACCGCCCGTTCGATGCGGTGCATGTGATCTTTGAAGACGTCATCCGGCCGCACCTGCACTTCGATCTGCCCGCGTTCGACGGCGGAAAGTACGCGGTCGGCTTTCATCGGCAGTGTGATCGTCCGCGTCAGCGCGTCCCGCCCGGTGGTGAGCGCCAGATTGATCGCCTCCGGTGTCAGCAGCGCCCGCATATTCTCCCAGGTCAGCAGTTCCGCCCATCCGCTGCCAGCCTCCCGGCTGTCTTCCAGCAGCAGCCGCTGCACGAAGGGCTGGATGGCCCGCCAGGGATCGAAGGCCGGATCAAGCCCCGTGCACATGCCGCTCAAAATGCCCACTGCCCGACCCAGATAGACGAAATCCTGGGGAACCTGAAAGGGCAGCGTATACAGCAGGTCGCTGAAGTCACGGGCGATGCGGCGCATGGTGGTGTAGTCGATCGCCATCAATTCGCTCATATTCAAGCCCCAGACTTCGTCAAAAACGGCCTGGCTGGCTTTCTCGATTCGGCTCAGGTCTGCGCCGGGCAGCAGCACGCCAAGCTGCTGGTAGCTCAGCACCAGCCGGTGCGCATCGCGGGTGATGAGCGCGATCAGCGTCTCGCGCAGTCCGGCGGTGATTTCCGGGGTCAGTTCGGCAGTCATGCCGAAGTCCACAAAGATCAGGTAGAAAGGGCGGCTGCGCGTGCTGCGCTGGCGGCGGCCTGTGTCCGGGGGCAGGGGGTAGATGAAGATGTTGCCCGGATGTGGATCGGCGTGGAAGAAGCGAAAGATGAATATCTGCTTGAGATACGTATCGATCAGGCGCTGCGCCACGGTGTGGCGGTCAATTCCGGCGGCCTCGATCGCCTCATAGTCATTGAGTTTAATGGCCGTCACGTCTTCCAGCACGAGCACGCGCCGGGTGCTGTGTTCATGGTAGACGGCGGGGATATAGACGCCCGGATCGTCGGCGAACAGCTCCGCGAACCGCTCGGCGTTCCCTGCCTCGTGAATATAATCCAGTTCTTCCCACAGGACGCGGGCGAATTCCTCCAGCAGCAGGGGGACATTGGCCCGCCGGGCGATAAAGCCGAACAGCATGGCAAAACGCGCCACTGCCTCCAGCGCCCGCAGGTCGGTGTGTACCAGGTCTTCGATGCCGGGCCGCTGCACTTTGACCGCCACCCGGCTGCCATCCGCCAGCGCGGCGCGGTAAGCCTGGCCCAGAGAGGCCGCGGCAACCGGCGTTTCGTCGAAGCTGCTGAAGCGGCTGTGCCAGTCCGGGCCCAGCTCCTGCTGGAGTGTGCGGGCCATCTGCGCAAAGGGGGCGGGTGGGACTTCGTCCTGCAGCCCGGCCAGCTCCTCGATCACTTCAGGCGGCAGGACATCCACGCGGCTGGAGACGAACTGCCCCAGCTTGATCATCACGCCGCCCATCTGTACGGCCAGATTGCGGAAGTCCCGTGCCCATCGGCGAAAGCGCCGCGCCTGGC
>JALSTC010000670.1 GCA_026983935.1 Ardenticatenia bacterium | reverse complement strand
ACTGGAAGCGCCGCGCGCCGCCGGGCCAGACGCCGTCGGTGCGCCGAATGGATCAGCCGCTGCCCCGCCTGCGGGTGTGCTGCTGGCCGGGGCGCCAAACGTTTCTGCCTGGCCGCCGAAGGGATCGGCGGCAGCCTGCGGTGGAGTCTCTTCCGCGCCCACGCCGCCGAAATCAAATGTTTCCTGTTCTGGTTCAGGCTCTGGTTTCGGCTCCTGTGGATGAGTCGCGTTCAGCTTGTCCAGCAGCTTGCGGGCATTTTCATGGTCAGGGCGCAGCCGAAGCACATTTTCCAGCGCCTCACGCGCGTCTTTAGGGTCCGTAACCGCGTTTGCCAACAGCCACCAGGCGTTCGCATTATCCCTATCCGTTTGCAAAATCGGCAGCAGAATCTGAACCGCTTCGTTCCGTTTCTTCGCTTTGATTAATTCGTAGGCCCGCCGTAACTGTTGTTGTGTCGAGTCCGTCATCCATAAATCCTTTCAAAATACGTTTCAGACGAAAGCATTATAGGATAAACAGGAAACAAAGGCCATTGGCAAGATTCAGCACGAACGATATCCTCTGTTATCAAACGTCAGCGGGTCAACGGGCACATTGTTCACACGAGTTTCATAGTGAATGTGCGGGCCGGTGCTGTTGCCGGTATTCCCCGTCCAGGCGATGATGCTGCCCGCGCCGACAAACTGGTCAACCACGACATTGAAGGCGCTCAAATGGGCATAGTATGTGATGAACGAGCCGTTCTGCAAGATAACCAGATTACCATAACCAACCGTGCTCCATGACGCAAAGATGACCTGCCCACTGTGGGTGGCCGTCACCGGCGTGCCGACCGGCACTCCCAGATCAATGCCGCTGTGCCAGGCATGGAATCGCTGCGTCAGCAGGCCGCTGACGGGCAGGCCATGCGGGGCACAGCCATCCCCGGCATAAGGCACGGGCGGCGGCCCGCCCAGCGGCGATGTGCGCGTGGGCAGAATGCCCTCATCTTCTGACTGTTCGATCAACGGGGAGGTTGGCAGCGGCACCAGCGTCGGCAGCGGCGTGGATGTCGGAATGGTGAACTGCATGTTGCCCATCCGCGGCAGATATGCCCCAACCGGGATTACCCCTGCCTGCACGCGCAGCGGTTCCACATCATAACGGCCCTGATGATAGGCCAGCAGGTCGCCAACAGCCGGGTCTATCGGCGCAAAGGGGGTCAGGGGAGGTTCCAGCAGCGGCCCGGCCTCAGGCGTCCAGGCCCAGGGATAGGCATTCGGCACGCCCCGCCCGATGGCAGCCAGGCCCACCACATAGGCAGCGACACCAATCACAGCAAACACAGCCAGGAAAATAAGTGCGGGCAGCGCATAGCGCCGCCACAAGGATGGCTTTGGCTCGGTCATCACACCACAGACAGGCCAGCGAGGTCAGGCAGCCCACCGCTGCCCACAAACCAGAACCGCCCGTCCCCCGGCAATTGTACAGGAAACCCGTGACACTCCCCGCGCCTAAAGGCGGGGGCTTCTGACGGACGCTTGCCCATGCCGAACTGCTTGAACAGGAAGCTGTTGTACCGCCCCTGTCCCTTGAAGCGCGGGTAGCCGGGCTTCTCGCCAGCCTTGACGCGGCGGAAGAAGGCCGCAAAGGCCAGGTCCAACTGCTCAATAACGCTCTGTGCCATCTGACTGAACATCTGACCAGCATAGGGAAAAAGGCGGCGATAATGCTTCGCCAATTCGTAGAGTTCCACCTTGCTCACGCGGCGTCCCTCAATCTGGTAGGCGTACTTGCGCTCAGCCAGCGCCATGTTGTACAGTCCCCGGCAGGCTGCCAGCACACGCCGT
>JALSTC010000669.1 GCA_026983935.1 Ardenticatenia bacterium | reverse complement strand
ATGACGCGCGGGACGGTGGCTTTTGTGCCGCCGTACTGGGCGCACCGCACGGTCAATACCGGCGAGGAACCGTTCGTCTTCCTGGCGACATGGCCGGGTGATGCCGGGCACGACTACGGCACGATCGAACAGACCGGCTTCGCGCAGCTCCTCGTCCGCCGGAACGGAGAACCCGCTTTCGTGGATAATCCCCGCTGGCGGCGTTGAGCGTGCTCCATAAGGAGACAATCCTATGAAAGGCAAGATTCTGGTCACGGCCCGTTCGTTTCGCAAAACGCCGGGGCCGCACCAGCAGATTCTACAGGATGCCGGATATACGATCGTCAACAGCCCCTACGATCGCCCGCTGAAAGCCGCAGAGCTGGCCGGGCTGCTCGCCGATGTGGACGGCGCGATTCTGGGGCTGGATGAAGTCACGGCGGAGGCCCTTGAGCAGGCCGGGCGACTGCGGGTTATCTCGCGCTACGGCGTCGGCCTGGACAGCGTGGATGTGGCAGCGGCGACGGCGCGAGGCATCGTCGTGACGATCACGCCCGGCGCGAACAGCGTGGCCGTGGCCGAGCTGACGATGGCCCTGATGCTGGCATTGGCCCGTCACATCCCCCAACTGGATCGCCAGGTCAAGGCCGGTGAGTGGGGCCGCATTCGCGGCGTGGAGCTGGCCGGGCTTGCGCTGGGATTGATCGGGCTGGGACGCATCGGGCGCGAGGTGGCAAAACGTGCGGCGGCCTTCAACATGCGCATTCTGTTCTACGATCCCTTCCCTCCACCGGAGGAGGTGCAGGCTCAATTGGGCACGGCCCCGGCTGCGCTGGACAACCTGCTGGCGGAGAGCGATGTGGTCAGTCTGCACCTGCCGCTGACCGACGATACCCGCCATCTCATCGATCGCGGCGCACTCGCAAAAATGAAGCCGGGGGCGATCCTGATCAACACGGCACGCGGCGGACTGGTAGAGGAACCAGCACTGGCGGAGGCGCTGCAATCGGGCCAACTGGCCGGGGCTGCCTGCGACGTATTCACCCAGGAGCCGCCAGCCAGAGACAACCCGCTGCTCAAACTGGACGGCTTCATCGCCACGCCGCATGTTGGCTCCGCCACCCGGCAGACCACGCTGCGCATGGGGCTGATGGCCTCAGAAAATGCGCTGGCCGTCCTGCGCGGCGAACGCCCGGCCCATGTGGTAAATCCGGAGGTGTACGAACAGCCCGATCGTGCATAATCCCGGAAGCAGAGAAGGGGAGAACTGAACCATGATCGTGTGTTTTGGCGAGATCATGATGCGTCTGTCACCGCCGCCGTTCCAGCGGTTTGGGCAGGCACGCCAATTCGATGTGACTTTCGGCGGCGGCGAGGCCAACGTCGCGGCGTCGCTGGCACGCTACGGCCTGCCCGTCGAGTACGTCACCCGTCTGCCGGAAAATGACCTCGGTGAAGCATGTCTGGCCTTTCTGCGCCAGCACAACATCGGCACGCGGCACATCGTGCGCGGCGGCGACCGGCTGGGAATCTACTTTTACGAAATGGGCGCGGCTCAGCGCGGCAGTAAGGTGATCTATGACCGCGCCGGGTCGGCCTTCGCCACCATCTCGGCGGGGATGGTGGACTGGGACGCCGCCTTTGTGGAAGCGGACTGGTTCCACTGGACGGGCATCACGCCCGCTGTTTCGGCGGGTGCAGCGGAAGCCGTGCTGGAAGCCGTCCGGGCGGCAAAGGCGCACGGCCTGATCGTCTCCTGTGACCTGAACTACCGTGCCAGACTATGGAAATGGGGCAAATCCCCTGCGGAGATCATGCCGGAACTGGTCGAATACTGCGATGTCGTCATCGGCAAT
>JALSTC010000668.1 GCA_026983935.1 Ardenticatenia bacterium | reverse complement strand
ATCGTCGCCCGATTCCTGCTCCAGCGCCTCCACCATTTCCCGCACGGAGGCAAAGCGGTCTTCCGGCTTCTTGGCCAGCGCCCGGAGGATGGCCGCTTCCACCTGCGGCGGGAGAGTGGGATTCAGCTCCCCAGGAGGGCGGGGCGCATCCTGTAAGTGCTGCACCAGAATGCGGGCGGCATTGCCCCCCTTGAAGGGCACGTCTCCCGTCACCATTTCGTAGAGTACGATGCCCAGGGAATAGATATCGGCCTGCGGCGTCACGCCGCGGCCCGCGGCCTGCTCCGGTGACATATAAGTCGGCGCGTGAGGACTGAACTGGACGGTCGTCAGGTCGTCATCACCCAGCGCACGCAGCAGCCCGAAATCAACAATGATCGGATGGCTGCCGTCCTCCAGCATGATATTGCCGGGGCGGAAGGACTGATGGAGAATGCCGAGGTTGTGCGCGTAGGCAAGGGCATCCGCCAACTGCCGGAAAAAGGCCAGGGCCAGGTCCAACTGCAGCCCGCTGCGCCGTTCCGACAGCATGTCGCGCAGGCTCGGCCCTTCAATGAAATCTGTCACAACATAAAAAATCTGATCGTGGACGCCAAAATCCAGAGTGCGGGCGATATTGGGGTGCTCCAGTGTGCTGACGGCCTGCAGCACGTTCAGGAAGCGCTCCTGCACATGCAAAATATCCTCGTCTTCGTCAACGTGAGGATGAATGACCTTGAGCGCCACTTCCTGTTCCAGGTCAGGTGAAGTGGCGCGGTATACCTCGGCGATACTTCCCCGACCTACCAGACGCTGTAGTTCATACTTCCCCACACGCCGCCGGGGCTGCGTCGGGGAGAGTGAAAAAGGAGAGTCTGTACTCATAAGAATGTTCTCACATGCTTTTCCAGCACTGCATACATGCTACGTGCCGCCCGCGTTTTTTGCAAATTGCGCGGATGGGCGCTTTGTCGCGGCGCAAAATCAAGTAGACTATGGGAAAAATGGAAGTGTCCCGATCGAGGAGTGGGAGGAGAGGTCTGATGGACGTATGGGAAGCCATTCGCCGCAAGCGGGCCGTGCGCAGCTTCAAGAAAGAGCCGCTGCCTGATGACGTGGTGCGCCGCATTCTGGACGCCGGACGGCGCGCCCAGAGTGCCAAGAACTCACAGCCCTGGGACTTCATCGCCATTCGGGAGCGGGAAACGCTGCAGGCGCTGGCCACCTGTGGCCAGTGGATGGGACATGTCGCCGGGGCAGCGCTGTGCGTGGCGATCGTCACACCGTCGCCGGAAGGCAATGAACGGTATCCCTGGAACATGTTTGATGCCGGGCAGGCGGCGGCCTATATGCAGCTTGCCGCTCTGGAAATGGGCGTCGGCTCGTGCCCCGGCACGGTGTACGATGAGGAAAAGGCCCGTGAACTGCTCGGCGTCCCGGCGGAGAAAAGCCTGCGGCTGGTGCTTTCCTTCGGCTATCCCGCCGAAAGTACGCCACCGCCCGCTGTGGTCAAACGAGGACGGCGGCCTTTTGAGGAAGTCGTCCACTGGGAACGCTGGTAGCGGCTCAGGCATCTGCCACCAGCAGTTGATTTTGCATCTCCCACAGCCGCCGGTACAGGCCGCCGCGGGCGAGCAGATCGGCATGTGTGCCATGCTCGACGATCTGGCCGCGATCCAGCACCAGGATTTCATCCACCGCATCCAGTCCGACCAGTCGGTGGGTGATGATCAGCGTGGTGCGGCCCGCCATCAGGGCATGGATGGCAGCCATGACAGCCTGCTCCGTGACGGCGTCCAGGTTGGCCGTCGCTTCGTCCAGAATCAGCAGGGGGGCGTCCTTGAGCAGCGCCCGCGCAATGGCAATGCGCTGGCGTTCGCCGCCGCTCAGTGCCAGTCCCTGCTCGCCTACATAGGTATCATAGCCTTCCGGCAGGCTGATGATGAAATCGTGAATCTGTGCCTGCCGCGCCGCTGTGACGATCTGCGCCTCGCTGGCTTCGACGTTGGCAATCAGCAGGTTTTCGCGGATGGTGGTGTTGAAGAGGTGCGTTTGCTGCGCCACGACGCCGATCAGCCGCCGGGCGTCGTCGCCGTGATAGGCCCGCAGGTCGTGCCTGCCAAGCCTGATCTGCCCTTCGCTGTAATCCCAGAAGCGCAGCAGCAGGTTGACCAGGGTGGATTTGCCCGCGCCACTTGGCCCGACCACGGCCAGCCGCTGTCCCTCGCGCAGGGCGAAGCTGATGCCGTCCAGCGCGGGCGGTGTGTCCGGCGTGTAGCGGAAGCGCAGATTCTGCACGACCAGATCGAAGCCGTCCGGCTGCGGCGACGGTGTGGGCGGATCGCTGACGGCAGGCCGGACGTCCTCCACGATGTCCATCAGTCGTCCCGCCGCCGCCAGATTGCTCTCCAGTGTCTGGAAGGCCCCCGGCAGGGGCAGTACAGCCTCGAAGGCGGCAATCGTTGCCAGCGCCAGCGAGGCCAGGTTGACGCCCTCGACGAGGGGAATGGCGACGATCAATACGGCCACCGTCGCCAGGCTGACCAGCAGCACGCCCAGCGCGTTTTGCAGGCCGTCTATCCGGGCCATGCGCCGCTGCTGATCGATCAGCGCCGCGCTCAAGGCAGCGATGTGCTCCCGCTGCCGCTCTTGAGCGCCGTAGGCCACGCTGTCGGCCATGCCCTGGATGCCGTCCACCAGCGCCATGTCAAGCGCCGCCCGCGCTTCGACCAGCGCCCGCCCCGGCCTGCGCCCCAACCAGCGGGTCAGCAGCGGCGCGGCGGCTCCTGCCAGCAGCAGGAAAATCAGCAGGGTCACCGCCAGCTCCGGGGCGAAGTTGCCCATGAAGATCGTCATCAGCGCAGCGACCATGATCGCCACCAGCGGCGGCGCAAGCACGCGCACATAGAAATCTTCCAGCGTTTCTACATCGGCGATGATGCGGCTGAGGAGGTCCCCGCTGCGGTACTGCATCAGCCGGGCCGGAGCCAGCGGCTCCAGAGCGGCATAGAACCACACGCGCAGCTTGGCCAGCAGCCTGAAGGTTGTGTTGTGGGAAACCAGTCGCTCGGCATAGCGAAAGACGCCCCGCGCAATGCCAAAGAAGCGCACGCCCACGATGGCAACCTGCAGCACGGCAATCGAGGGGCGCAGGGCGGCTTTTGAAATGATCCAGGCCGAGGTCGCCATCAGGCCGATGCTGCTGCCAATGGTCAGAAAGCCGAGGGCTGTGGAAAGCAGAATCCAGCGCCAGAACGGTGCGGCCAGTGCCAGCAAGCGCCGCAGTGCAGCCCGGCGGCGTGAAGCGGCGGGGGCGGCGTCGGGTGGGGGCTGAAGTGGGCGAGTCATCGGTGCTCCCATGCGGTACACTCATGTTTGCTGCGGCGCAGATTGTAAACGGATTCCGGTGTATGTGCACCTGCGGAGCACCTGCAACCTTTCCCGGCAGTTGTGCGTATAGAAGGGTAGCAAGAAGTCGCACGCAGCAACCCGCGAGGAGGGCACGATGAGTGTGGAGCACAGGAATACCGGGCGGATCACCGCCGCCTTGATCTTGATCGGGCTGGGTGTGCTGTTTTTGCTGGGCGACCTGAACATCCTCAGCTTCAGCCTGCTGGGCACACTGTGGCCGTTCTTTATCATCGTGCCGGGTCTGGTTTTCCTTTACGTCGCGCTGACCGGGTCCCCGGACTCGGCTTCACTGGCGATTCCCGGCGCGATTGTCACCGGCACCGGCATGATCCTGCTTTACCAGAGTGCCACCGGACACTGGGAAAGCTGGGCCTATATCTGGACGCTGTACCCCGTGTTTCTGGGGCTGGGCCTGATGTACATGGGACGCCGCACCGGCAATACTGGCAGCTACCGGACGGGCCTGACGCTTACCCGTATCGGGGTGCTGGCTTTTCTGGTTTTTGGCGCGTTCTTTGAGGTTTTCATTTTCTCCAGCCTGGGCCTGGGCCGCTATGCGCTGCCGCTGATTCTGATCATCTGGGGAGCCTGGATGTTGATGCGCGGGGCGCGGGGCGGCTCACCCGGCGACAAACCCAAGCGCGGTGACGAGCCGCTGTTCACAGGCGCAACGGTCACCGGGCAGCGCGGCACGTATTCGGCCACCGAGCGGCTGCGGGCGGAAATTGACGCGGCGCTGGCCGAAGATGATGAACCGGATGATGGCGACGACGTGTAACGTGGGGCAGCCGCACTCAACCTGGCGGGGACGCAGCATCGCGTCCCCGTTGTGATTCGTACAGCCGATCCGGAACAGGCAGCGGTTCCAGGCGCGGCATGAACAGTCCACGCCAGAATCCCAGCCCCCAGCTTATATGCAGAACGGCGAAGATCAGCGGCAGGCGCGGCAGATGCCGCCAGCCGCGCCGCGCCGCCGTCAGGGCGGCCATGATCAGGGCGGCCAGTGCGTAGCTCAGCAGCCCTGCTGCCAGCAGCCAGCGTGCCGGCCTCAGCACGATCGCCAGTACTGCGCTGCCGATCATCCCCCCCACAAAGGCCGGGGCGACCAGATGCCGCCAGCGCCAGGAGTGCGGGTGCATTCTGATGACCCGCGCCTTCCACATACCGTACTGGTAGTACTGCCGCCACAGGCCGCGCCAGTCCCGCTTGACATGGTATATCGAGTAGATGGCCGGATCATAGAGGATGCGCCCACCTGCTGCCCGCAGCCGCCAGTTCAGTTCGTAGTCCTGGTTGCGCACCAGCCGTTCATCAAAGCCGCCCAGCCGCAGCAGCGCCTCCCGCCAGTAAGCGCCAAAAGGGACGGTATCCGTTTCGCGGGGGAGGGTGCTGTGCCGCCACTGCGCGCCGCCCACACCGAAGGGAGAGGTCATCGCGGCGGCGATGGCCTGTTCGATGGGCGTCTTGCCGCGAATGATCCATCGCCCGCCGACGTTGTCCGCCTCCCCGCTTTGCAGCCGCTCCACGCAGCGGCGCACGTAATCAGGAGCGATGGCCGCGTGCCCGTCCACCCGGATCACGATGTCGCCCCTCGCTGTCCGGAGACCCATATTCAGCGCCCGCGGCACCAGGCCGCCCGGCCCGTCCAGAATGCGCACCCGCTCCGCGCCCGGCAGCCCGGCAATGACCGCCCGCGTGTCGTCGGTGGAGCCGTCATCAATGATCAGAATCTCCATGCGGTCAGGAGGATAGTCCTGGTCCAGCACGGCCCCCAGCGTGCGGGCGATGAAGCCCGCTTCATTGCGCACCGGCATGATGATCGAGACCAGGGGATAGGCTGCCGCATCGGCCATAATCCGCCGCTTTCCTCAAACCCTTTGGGATAGCCAGGTAGGGGCATTATAGCAAATCCCCGGACGCGCACAGCATGCCCCGGAATAAATTCCAGGACTGAGCAGGAAAAGTCCGGATGGATCCGGACTGATGCTTATCGCCACCTCTGCAAAGTCCGGTTTGAACCGGGCCTGTCCCTCCTCAGCCGGGATGATCGTCACAACTGGCGCTGACGATCGGCAAAAGCGATCCCGCTGCGGATATTCTGGTTTATAATGAGGTTGAAATGTGAAATAAATCACGAATTGATGTGAGGACGAAAGAACGGAACGATGTCCACGCGCTGCCAATGTGAGATGGTGGAGGGCTGCCCGATTTTCAAGTACTTCAAGCGGTACGCCATCAAAGTCTACATGGGTATGTACTGTCTTGGGGACTATGAGACCTGCGAGCGGCTCCAGCTTCGCCGCGCCGGTCAGCCGGTGCCGGAGAATCTGCTGCCGCACGGCGGGACGCTGTGGGACGATCGGCGGTAATCACACAGCAAAAAGCGCCGAAGCGCTGCCGGGAATATTTCTTCCCTGACAGCGCTTCGATGCCGTCGATGAAAAGCGCTGGCTGCTACGCGGCGAAGCCCCCCGCCAGCAGGCCGTAGACGATCCCCACGACGACGCCAAACACCATGTGCCCCATCAGCCCGCCCATGAAGCCCATTGTGCCGCCGCTGGCGGTCATGTAAAGGCCGGGCGCGGCCACATCACCGGAGCGAATCCCGGCGTGCATCATGGGCATCATGCCCATGGCCATGCCGACGATCAGCCAGTGCACAATGCCGAAGATCAGCCCCAGCACGATGATGTTGCCCCCGATCACCGGGAACAGCAGCGCGTAGATCACGGCAAAGACTGCCCCCAGCATCAGGTGCATGCCCATGCCCATGGCCTTGCTGCCCGGCGCGCCGAACATGCTGCCCAGCATGGCGGGCATATCCATCTTGGGCATCCCCATGCGCGGCCCCATGGCCATCATGGCAGTGATCACCACTGTGCCCACCAGCCCGGCGATCACTGCTGCGATTAAATTGAAGTCCATTGTTCTGTACCCCCTCTGGTTCAGAAAGTAAAAAGCGAATTGTGTTTTGCAACTACTCTTTTAGAGCCTGTTGGTGCCCTTTTTCTTACCGGCTCAGGAGCATTGGCGCTGGCAGGGGGCGTGATGACTTGCTAGAATGCACATGAGGCATTGTGTAATTTGCCCGAATCGCTGCCGGTAAGCAAAGGCCCGATTCTTCCGAAGGGAAACGCGGAACGGTTCTCACAATAAGGAGGCTTCATGCGCAAAGAGGTTGTGCTAATCACCGGCGCGGGCGGCGAAATGGGCCAGGCGCTGATCACACAGCTCTCCGACAGCGGCGTGAACAACATCCTGGCGCTGGACATCAAGCCGCTGCCCAAGCCGCTGCGCAGGCGCTGCCAGCTTGCGCTGCAGGGTGATATTCTGGACAAGGCCCTGCTGGATCGACTGGTCTCGGAGTATTCCATCCCGCGCATTTTTCATCTGGCGGCGCTGCTTTCCACACGCGCGGAGTTCACGCCGGAAGCTGCCCATCACGTCAATGTGGACGGCACGCTCAATCTGCTCAAGCTGGCCGTTGATCAGTCAAGCTGGATGGGGCGGCCCGTGCGCTTTATCTTCCCCAGCTCGATCGCCGTTTACGGCCTGCCTGATCTGGAGACAAAAGCGAAGGTGGGGGCGGTCAAAGAATGGGAGTGGAACGTCCCGACGACCATGTACGGCTGCAACAAGCTCTATGCGGAGCATCTGGGCCGCTACTACGCCCGCCACTATCGCCAGCTTGCCGCCCGGCAGCAGGTGGATCATATTGACTTCCGGGCCATTCGCTTCCCCGGCCTGATCAGCGCCTTCACCATGCCCAGCGGCGGCACCAGCGACTACGGCCCGGAAATGCTGCATGCCGCGGCTAAAGGTGAGCCGTATGCCTGCTTCGTGCGGGAAGATACGCGGATGCCGTTCATGGCCATGCCGGACGCCGTCAAGGCGCTGCTTGACCTGGAACGTGCACCCAGGGAGAACCTCACGACCTATGTTTACAACGTGACCAGCTTCAACCCCTCGGCGGGAGAGATCTATGCGCTGGTCAAGAGCGCCTTCCCGGAGGCGCAGATCACATTCAAGCCGGATGACAAGCGGCAGGGCATCGTGGATAGCTGGCCGCTTGACCAGGATGACAGCCGCGCCCGCAGGGACTGGGGCTGGCAGCCGGATTATGACCAGCAGCGCGCCTTTGAGGAATACCTCATCCCGAACATCAAGCGGCGCTACGCGGAGACGGTCTGAGGTGGCATAGCAAACCGGGCGAGGTCCTGCCCCGCCCGGTGTTTTTTATGGTCTCTGTGAGGTCGGGCGTTACCCCCCGGCTGTCTCCACGCGGTGAATGATCATCTTGCCGCCGAGGGGCGTGGTGACCTCGCGGCGCTGGATGTCCACGACGTGCAGGTCGCCCGGCTCGCCCAGCGTGGTGAAGTAGCGCTGAAAGGCCGTGCCGATGCCCGGCGCGACGATCAGCGCGGCGATGATCAGCAGGACGACAGTGGGGAAGCGCTCCATACGGTCGCGCCAGTCGCGCTGCATCCCGGCAGTGCCCACCAGCGCCGCCAGCGCAGACAGCATCCCCGTGGTGACCAGATTCGTGCCGCAGTTGGGATGGATCGCCAGGTTGTGTTCCCCGCTTTGCATCCGCCGCAGCGCTTCGCTGACGGCCTGCGTCACTTCGCCGGTGCTGATGTCACCGTACAGGTAGAAGCCGCGATCATCGCTGCGCCCGGCCATGCGCAGGCTGCTCTTGCCCCGCGACAGGATGTGAATGGTGGCATGTTCCAGGCCATGATTGCGCCGGATGCGCCGGATCATGGGGATGTTCAGAATCGGTTGGGCGAGGATCGCCAGATTTTCGATCAGTTGCATGGTATCCGCTCAGGTTCAGCCTCACGCTGTAGAGGCGCTTTCGATACGACTCGCTATTGTGGCACTATTTGGGTGGAATGTCGAAAAGTCCTGCCCTATGGCGCTCATACTTCGCCCCACCGCGTCCTGCGCCACACACGCCGACCGAGCCACAGCAGGAAGGCCAGCATCACCAGCCCGACCAGCGCCATCCCGGTGGTGTTGTCCGGGCGGGTGCTGTCCATTTCCTGCAGGGGAGCCAGCATGACAAACCAGGTGAGCACCCCTGCTGCCAGCGCCAGTTGATGTCGCTCTGAGACGCGCACGATGCCTCCGCCAACTCGCAGCGCCAGCCAGCCGCCCAGCGCCACGATGGCCAGCAGCAGGAAGATGGTGATCAGCGGCGGCAGCCCCCACTCCGGCCCGCCGCCGCTGATGATAAACTCGGCGGCGATGGTCACCAGCCCGATCA
>JALSTC010000667.1 GCA_026983935.1 Ardenticatenia bacterium | reverse complement strand
GCTGCCGCAGCATCTGCATTCGCAGAGGGCCGATGCCCGCCACATGATTGAACCCAATCCAGTATTTGCGTGCGCTCAACGCCGCGTCCCTTCGTCAGATCGGGCAGACAGAATAGCAAGCGTCTTATTAGCTGTCAAGGGGAGTTGTTTTTGTGAATCAGTCGGGAAGCAGGCCAGGTGGGGGGTCTACGGTGATTACTTTGTTCTCGATATCCACCGAAAGCACCACATGCGGCACATCCGGGATCAGGACTTCCCCTCGTGCGCCCCCCTGTACGATAAACACATCATTAGCACCGGTCTCAAGCACTTCGCTGACCCGGCCAAGCTCCTCGCCTTCGGTGGTCACCACGCGCGCATTCAACACCTGATAGACGTAGTACTCGCCTTCATTGAGCGGGATGGCATCTTCCAGCGCGACCATGAGCAGTTGGCCCCGGAACTGTTCGGCATCGTCGCGTGTTGTGACACCTGCGACGCGGATCAGCAGTTGCTCGCGGTGGCGGCGGACTCCCTGTACTTTACAGGCGGTGGCGGTTCGGGTGTCGTATGGATCCGGGCCGATATAGACCGTGTTCAATTGGGCAATACGTTCCGGGTATTTGGTGACCACCTGAATGCGAAGTTCGCCGCGCACGCCATGCGGGCGCATGATCCGGCCCAGAATGAGAAAGGCCGGCTCATGCGTTCCCTGTCCTGTAGATTGCGGTGTTGGCATAGCCGTACCGGTGGAACCGACCTCACACAATTTCCAGATTGACGCGCTTGCCCTGCCTGGCAGCGGGGACACGAAGCAGGGTGCGTATGGCATTGGCCACACGTCCATTGCGGCCAATGACCCGCCCCATATCTTCCGGCGCAACGCGCAGCTCCAGCACGACAAAGCTGGACTTGTTGATTTCCGTCACGTCAACCTGTGATGGATCGTCCACCAGCGATTTGGCGATATATTCGACCAGTTCTTTCACAGTAGTCCTCCCCGAGGCCGGGACACGCCTGTGTTTATGCCTCACTCTATGGCACGGGCGAAGAGAGCCTGGCTTTTTGCCAGGCCATGAATACGGTCTAAATCGAAGCGGTCTTACTCGGCTTCAGCCTCAGCTTCTTTATCTTCGGCAGCTTCCGCTTCGGGTTCTTCGGTGGCCTCTGCTTCAGGAGTCTCAGGTGCTTCTGCCGCTTCTGCTTCTTCTTCGGCGGCCTCTACACTGGCTTCGGCTTTTTTCTTGGGCGCTGCGGCATATTGAGTCTTGGGGCTGGGCAGGCCCTGTTCAGCCCGTTCAGCTTCGGCCTCGGCCACCAGCGTTTCCATGCTCTCACCCTGGCGCAGGCGCTCAAAGCGGGCAAGTGTCCCCAGCTTTTTCAGGATACGCTCCACGGCTTCGCTTGGCTGCGCCCCGACGTTCAACCAGTACAGCGCCCGATCTTCTTTAACCGTCATGGTGGCGGGTTCGGTGCGCGGATTGTAGAAGCCGATCACTTCGATATACCGGCCATCACGCGGGCTGCGGGAATCGGCAACCACGATGCGATAGCTGGGCTGTTTCTTGGAACCAACACGGCGTAAACGAATACGAACCATCTTTTTGTACTTGCTCCTTTCGATCTGCCTACCGGAACAGGCCGGGAATGTTAGGCAGACGTCCTTTGCTGATTTGCTGCATCAGGCGTTGCATTTGCCGGAATTGTTTTAACAGGGCGTTGACATCCTGCACCGTCGTACCGCTCCCGGCGGCGATGCGCCGCTTGCGGCTGGCGTTGAGGACGCGCGGATTGCGACGTTCTTTAGGCGTCATTGACTGGATGATGGCCTCAATCTTCTTGAACTCACTGTCGGCCTGCGACATG
>JALSTC010000666.1 GCA_026983935.1 Ardenticatenia bacterium | reverse complement strand
CATTGCCCTCCTTTCCCCTGAAACTACTGCGGTCTACCAAAGACACATGCCATCAAAACGGACTGTGGGAAATTAACGGTACCGGCCAACAGAGCAACTCTACCCTCAAGGCGTTAAGTCTCTGTTGCAGCCAGGTTAAAGATCGTGGAAGATCATCCGCTCTACACGGCATCGTGCCGCCGCAGACGGTGATACCTCGTGCTTCGCCTATGTCGCAGGCGGTGCACATGACTGGCGAATAGTGAGTTCGGGCTGCACGATGATCCGCTTCTGCAATTTATCTTCCGACGGGTCAGCAATCATGCCCATCAACAGTTGGAGCGCTTCGACCGCCATCGTTTCAAATGGCTGCCGCACCGTAGTTAGCGCGGGCGAAACGTCGGCGGCTTCTTCAATGCCATCAAAGCCAATGATCGATATCTGTTCCGGGACCCGCCAGCCGATCTGCCAGGCACCGCTGATCGCGCCAATGGCCTGCAAATCGGTGGCGCAGAAAATGGCCGTCGGGGGCGTGGGCAGACGAAGAAGATTCTGTACGCAGTCTACCGCATCACGCCGCGTGATGGGGGCTAACTGCAGATAATCTTCCGTCCAGAATAACTGCTTCTCCTGAATATAGCCTTTGAAGTGCGTCAACCGATCTCTAACACCGGCACGCTCCTGATTGCCGATGTAAGCGATACGGCGATGGCCGAAATTGTACAGGTAATCCAGCGCCAGCCGGACGCCGGACGCTTCGTCAACGTTGACAAATGGCGGGGAAGCCTGCGGGCCGCAGGCCACCGAAACAAACGGCTTTACATCTCGCTCCAGATTATGGATGACGGCCTGATAGGCTTCCGGCAGATCGCCGATGAGAATAAGGCCATCGAACCAATGACTGTACATCACGCTGAGCTGCCGATTGATCGTATCCATATCGCGCTCCGCATGGCCGATCAGCAGTTCGGTGCCCCGCTGGTGGGCAACATGTTGCAGTTCCCGCGCCATACGGCTCAAAAAGACAGCATTGATATCGCGGGTGATGGCCCCAATGATGCCGGTCCGATCCAGACGAAGAGCCGAGGCAAGTGGATTACGTTGATAGCCCAGACGTTCCACAGCCTCCAACACACGCTTTTTCGTTGTTTCGCTGATCTTGATCTCGCCCTGGCGCTGATTCAGCACTCTGGACACAGTTGCCGTAGAGACTCCCGCTTCCCTGGCGACATCAAGAATCGTTATACGGTGTTGAGATGGCATTGTAATCGTTTAACGCTAAACGTTTGTATCAGTATATGAGGGTTTTCATATGATGTCAATGCGAATGTGCACGCGATCAGGATTTTCCTATTCTCGGTAAAAAAGAGTAACCTCACCAATCACAAGCAAGGAAAGCCAAGAGAGGTGTATTGTTTCAGGTCATCGGCACCTCGGGCTGGCGCTGGAATTCCGTCACAGCACAGACGCGCTGCTCGATCAGATGGAATCGGCGCTGCTGCAACTGGCAGAGGAGACGGCGGCCCGTAACCGCCTGACGCTGGCAGTTGAAAAACTCAGCCAACATCCGCCCGCTCCCCTGAATGAACGTGTCATCACCGCTGTTGAGGCAGCGGCGGACGACCTGGGCCTGAGCCACACACGGCTCCCCAGTTTTGCCGGGCACGATACCCAGGTGCTCAGCGCCATCACGCCCAGTGCAATGTTCTTCGTGCCCTCGGTCGGGGGCATCAGCCACCATCCCCGGGAATTGACTCATCCGCAGGACATCATCAACGGGGCTAATACGCTGTTGGGCGGCGTACTGAAATTTATGTAGATATCACAGAAATTTACTACGAATTCGACATCTATATACATTCCGTAC
>JALSTC010000665.1 GCA_026983935.1 Ardenticatenia bacterium | reverse complement strand
CACCAGCACTTCTCCACCCACAAACGGTGTCAGGTCTGCCACTTCCTCGATCCAGGTGGCCGTCGGCGGCAGAGTACGATCCGGATGCGCCCCCAATGTGACCGGCAGATCGATCTCCCGGCCGTCACGCACCACAGTGAGCAGTACGGTATCGCCCACCGCATACTGATTCAGTCGCTCGACCAACTCCACCGGTGGGAATGGCTGGTGATCAATGGCCGTCAGTTGATCGCCGGGCAAAATCCCTGCCGCCGCCGCGCCGGTATCGGCCAGCACATCCGTGACCACGCCGCGTTCAAAGTCATAGCTCACGCCCATGAAAGGCGCGGGACGCGCCTCCACGCCGCCGCCGCTGAAGCCGGTGATGCCCGCCGCAAAAGCGCGGCTGTTGGGATTCTCCGTCGTGGTGTAGGCTGTTTCGAGCACCTGCCAGGTTTCTCCTCCATCGGCTGAAACGCTGATGTAGCCGTAATCCCAGAACGGCTCCATTTCATACCACGCCCAGAAATGCAGCGCCGCACTTTCCACGCCGCTCAGGTCAAAGGCGCGGGTCAGGCGGACATCGCTCTGATCGGAGCGGTTAGCCCAGTAGAAAAACGATCCGCTGTGCGGCTCGGTCGGGACAACGGGAACCGACTCGCTGCCCTCAAAGGTCACGGTGAGCGTGCGGGGTATATCACTGCGCAGCAGCAGATACTGCCCGCCGTGCTGATTCACCGTCCGATCCGTCAGCACAAGCGGATATGTGCCATATGACGCGGTGATCGCCGCCCGTGAGTCGCCCAGGTCCAGCGACTCATAGCCAAAACGCCCATCGCTGAACGTCCGGTCATTCAGAAGATTGGCGGCCAACCAATCAGCGAAGACATCGGCAAACGTCAGCGGCTGGCCAGTGCTGGAATCGGTCGCGCCGATTGTACGCAGGGCATTGTCAATACCCGCAATGCCATCTGCCGGTTCCCGGCTGTGCGCCAGTATGATCTCCGGCCCGGCACGTTCAACCAGATAAGTGAAAAACAGCGAGGCCGCGCCATAATACGGCCCGGCAGCATCAATGTCCCAGCTATTGAGCTGAATGGTGGGATTCATCAGGTAGCGCTGGATGGCAAAGATGCGCGGTTCTATCGTCAGGAATGCACCCAGCTCCGCCGTTCCCTCGATCACCCACGTTTCCTCGTTGACATCTTCGTTGTGCTGGATCATATGGACGAACTCATGGGCCAGCACATAGAGGTACGCCGAACTGTCAAACGGCACATTGTCCACCGCGATCACAAACATCTCATGCTCATTGCTGGTCTCAATGACCTCACGCGGGTAAACGCTGCCGTCATTGAAATAGCCACCGATGGTATCGCCCAGGCCGGTGGCATTGAGAACGTAAATGTGGGGGTCGCCGTCAATACCGGGCGAAGGCTCCTGCCCGAAGCGCTCACGGACGGCCGGGAACAAGAGTTCATCCAGGAAGTAAGCGATGCGATTGAGCAGGTCGGCGTCATAGGGCACGCCAACCTCCACCCAGAGATAAACGCCGGGTGTGGCTGCGGCCAGCTCCGCTTCCACAGAGAAGATGTTGTCATCATCGTTGTTGCCAACGAAGAAAGACTGCCTGTCGCCCGGTTTATAGGCGGGTGCAGGCGTCGGCACAATGGATGCAGCGCCGCTCACACCGCTCAGCCGTTCGGCCAGTTCCAGCGCATCACGCACCGGGATATCCACGTCATCCAGGATGCGCCGCGTTTCATTGCCCTGGGCCTGTATCGTTCCAGCCAGCGCCAGAACGACAATCAACACCACCAATAAGCCTCTGCGCCTGTTCATCTGCTTACCTCACTCACGTTAAAAAC
>JALSTC010000664.1 GCA_026983935.1 Ardenticatenia bacterium | reverse complement strand
ACCTCGATCATAAGCTGGAGCATGTTTATTGGGATGGGCAGACCCTGCGCGTGATTGACTGGAACAGCTCCCGGGTTGTGAAGGATACCACCGCGCAGACGGCCCAGATGTTTCAGATTGACCTGCATCATCTCTCCGTTGGCATTCTTTATCCGATTTTTACCGGCCTTTCCCCTCAAAAGGGAGCGCTGGTCCCACAGCCGGGATCGCCTGAATTGGTTGACCGCCGCTATACGGACGTGGATTTCCTGGACTTTGGTGTGGAGCCAACCCTCAGCAGGCCGCTGCAAGAGCTGCTTCAACGGGGGGCCGCCCGCGGGTTTCAAAGTTCAGAGGCTTTTCTGGATGCGCTGATGGCAGTTGCCGGACGCTTTGGTTGGGATTTTCCACATCGTCCGACGACCGATGCGCTGCGTCAGGCTCGCGCCCGGACGCGTGCCGGGCTGAAGAAGCTGCGTGCCGGTCAGGATGCCATTCGACAGGCCCGTGATCTGCTGCGTGAGGCTGCTATCCTTGACGACATCAACGAAGACACCGAACAAGAACTGCGCCGCTTGCTGACGGCAATCAATGCCATGCTGGCCCGGCGTGTAATTCCCTGAAAACAGGTATGAGCGTGTGTGATGGGGGGATGCGGAGCGTCTGATGGATAATCTAATTCGACAACTGGCGGACTTGCGGGCGCGAATTGAGGCTCTTTCTCCTGCCTCGGACCCGGCACAGATCACGGAGCTGGAGAATGAGGCACGCCGTCTTCTTGTGGCGGCCAAGAATACCCCGCACGAAAAAGAGGCGCAGGCGCTTTTTGGCCTGCTGGCGCGCAGAGCCTCCGCGCCTTCAGCGGAGTCGCGTCCACAGTCATCTGAAGCCGGGGCGAGTGTTGTCAGCGGTCTGCTGCGCCGTGCCCGGATTCGGATCGAGCTGGCAGGGGATGAGGACGATATTGATGAAGCTGTGGATATTCTCGCCGAGGCGCTGGATCGCGAACCGGACAATCCGGAGACTCTGGAGCTTCTGAAGCAGGCTGCCGGGCACAGTGAGGTCCTGACGCTGAAAGTGCGCGAACTGCTTCAACGCTATGGCATCACGATGGAGCTTCCGCCGCCGGTCATGGAGCTGCCGCAGGCAGCGCCGGAGCCGCCTGAGCCGTCAGTGACTGCACCTCCTGTGGTGGAGAACAGCGCAGAATCTTCAGAGGCATTTGTGTCGGGGCACACGGACAGCGGCGGCGGTTCGCCCGCAGATGTATCCACCCTGCTGTCTCAGATCACACAGGCCTATTATGCCGGCGATTACCAGCAGGCGGTGGAGCTGGCAAATCGCATACTTGAACAGCAGCCGGATAATCCAACTGCGCTGGAATACCGTCAGAAGGCAGAAGACAATATCCTGCGAGGGATTGTCCCCGACCATCGCATCCCGTTTGATGCGCGGGTGGCCTACAATCGCGCCAATTCGCTTGTGCGGGCGGGGAATTACAGCGAGGCCGAGCGCCTGTACCGTGAGGCACGCGATCTGGCCGAGGCGGCAGGCATTCCTTCCTGGAAGGACGCCGAACAGGCGCTGCTGGAAATCCAGGACCTCGCTCTCGCGCGGGAACTGTTGAACGAAGGTGACCGCCTCATGGCCGCCGATGACTGGCAGGAAGCCATCCACAAATATGAGGGTGCGCTGCGTGTTGTGCCCAACGACCCGCTGGCTCAGGAGCGCCTTGATCAGGCCCGCCATATCGTCAGCCAGACTGACCAGGTGCAGGCACAACTGGCCGCAATGACTGGTTCATTGGTGGAACGTGCCGGCAAGCTGCAGCAGATCCTCAACAACCTGGCTTTGCTTCGCCAGCAGTTGCCGGGCA
>JALSTC010000663.1 GCA_026983935.1 Ardenticatenia bacterium | reverse complement strand
CCTCAACGTCATGGTTTTCGTGGATGTGGATACCGGGCGGCTGTCTGTGGAGCAGCAGCAGGCCATCGCGGACTGGGTGCTGGCCGGAGGGCATTTGATCGTGGCGGGCGGGCCAAACTACCGCCTGACGACGGCAGGACTGGCCGATCTGCTGCCGGTGACGCTGAGCGGCACGACAACGGTGGATGACCTGACGCCGCTGGCGGTATTTGCCGGGCGCTACGACGACACGCTGCGTGAGCCGGATGTCATCCTGGCCGTGGGCGAGCCACTGCCGGATGCCGTGGTGCTGGTTGAAACTGAGGGCCAGCCGCTGCTGACGCGCCGCACTTACGGCGAAGGGCTGGTGGACTATCTGGCTGCTGATCCCGGCCTGGCCCCTTTCCGGCGGTGGGGCGGGGCTGGCGCATTGTGGGAAACGCTGGTCATCACGCCGCGCCAGATGCCGAGCTGGTCGGAGGGCTTCCAGGACTGGCAAATGGCCGGGCGTGTCGTGCAGCAGACGCCCGGCTTTGATCTACCCTCGGTGCTTCAGATATGCGGCCTGCTGGCGATCTACATCGCCGTGATCGGCCCGATCAATTATCTTGTGCTGCGGGTACTGGGTCGCCGGGAGCTGGCCTGGGTGACTATCCCGGCGCTGGTTGTAGTCTTCAGTGTGCTCGCCTACTTCACGGGTTTCACGCTGCGGGGAACGCAGGCCACGATCAACCGCCTGGTTATGATGCAGGTCTGGCCGGGGTCGTCGCGGGCACAGGTTGATGCGCTGATCGGCGTGCTGTCTCCGCGGCGTGCCACTTACGATCTGATCATGCCGGAAGGGTTGACGCTGCGTCCGCTGCCGGAAGAATCCAATCCCGGGGGCTTTGCGCCGGTGCTGGCTTCCAATTTTATCGAGGAGAGCACGGCTTTTGCGGCGCGTGAGATGCTGGTGGACGCGAGTTTTGTCAGCGGTTTCACGGCCAGCGGTTTTATTGATGATGCCCCGGCGCTGGATGGCCAGGCAACTTTGCAGTATGGGCAGAGTACGGGGGCACGGCTCACGGGAGAATTGACCAATACCACCGGCCTGCGGCTGGAAGATGCGGTAATACTGGCCCGCGGTGCGGTGCAGCACCTGGGCACGCTGGAACCGGGCGACGCCGCCCGCTTTAGCCTGCCGGTGAGCAGCCGTCAGAGTGCCGCTCTCTCAATACTGGGCGCGTGGGAAAATCTCTATTTCGAGGGCATTGATCTGACCGCGCAGGATGTGCTCGGTCCGCGCTTCAATGCCAGCCGCTACTATCCGCAAACGCCCACCCTGGCCGAACGCACGGCCCGCCAGCGGCAGGATTTTATCCGCGCCATTGCCCCCGATCGGGATGTCAGTGGCGGTCGCGGCGATCGGGTTTTTCTGCTGGGCTGGGGGGATGACTCGCCGTTTGATGTCCGCCTGGAAGGGACGGGATGGCTGCCGGCCGATATGACCCTGTACGTTTTTGAGATACCGGTGACCGTGGCACAAAGCGATGATGTTGTGAGAATTTCCCCGGGGTTCTCCACCTGGTTTATGTTGGGCGATTCGACGGTGCTGGGCGCGACGCCGTATAATCTTACCGTCACCGGTGGTGAGCAGGTGGCGTTCCGTTTCGTTCCGCTGCCGACGGCCCAACTGCGTGAAGTCACCCAGTTGATCATCACGGCGCGGCGCAGTGCCAATACCGCCGGGGCAACGGTTTCCCTCTGGGACTGGCAGGCCGGGGACTGGGTGGACCTGGACCTGGCGGGCGATGTGCGGGCGGTCATTGACGATCCGGCACGCTTTCTCGGGCCGTCTAATGCGGTTAGTGTTCGTGTTGTGCCAGATAGTTTGAACGGATTTG
>JALSTC010000662.1 GCA_026983935.1 Ardenticatenia bacterium | reverse complement strand
CGCGAACACGTCCAGTAGTGTGACCGCGCTGCCATCGTGGTAGTACGGGGCGCTGGCCCACAGCCAGCGCAGTGATGGCGTGTCTATCGGCCCGCTGCCGAGATCATGGGCCGTCAGATCGGTGTACAGCGGCGGTGTGTGGCATTCATCGCAGCCCTGCGCCAGATAGACCGTCTCCCCCGCCAGCACGTCCTCCGGGGGGATATGCAGGGCATTCCGTCCGGGGCCTTCCAGCGTATTGAGATATGCTACCAGCGCATCCAGATCGGGCGAACGGCCAGCATTGGGCACACCCAGCGGATCGTAGCGGACCCCCTCGATCAGGCCGTCGCCATGCAGCACCGTGATATACAGATCGTTGAAGTCGGCCAGTTCATCGCGATCGCCATGCCAGCCCCAGGGCATCGTCTCGCGCACATTGTAAAGCAACGGCGTATTACGCGGGCCGCCGGGGAAACCCACCCATATACGCCCATCGCTGCCGCCGTCAAAGTGACATGTCGCGCAGCTCAGCCACCGATCCTCCGACAGGCGCGGGTCGGCCCCGGTGTAGAACAACTGCGCCCCGATCAGCAGTTCAATCGGCATATCAAGTTCGGTGGCCGGGAGTTTGTTGATTTCCTCCATGAAAGCCGTCTCGATCACCGAGATCGTGCCGTCCAGCGCATTGTAAACGAAGGCGAAGCTGCCGTCCGCATAACGGGTGATGCCGCGTGGATTGTTGCCCACAGGCACATTGGCACGGGCAAATCCGGTGGCGAGATCGATCACGGAAACGTCATTACTGCCCGCATTGACCACCCACAGCCAACGCCGGGCGCGGTCAAAGGAGGCATCCAGCGGCATGTTGACCGGACGATCGGCCACATCCAGCGCGATGCGACGGGCACGCTGCGTGGTCAGGTTACGCAGATCAAAGACGTTGACCACCGGGAAAACCGTCGAATCGAACGTGAGGATCGGGTTATCGGCATTGGCCCGTGTAGCGGGCACGTAGGCCGTCCCTTCAAAGGGATCAAGCCACAGACCCGGCGAGAGCATCGAATCGGGCGTGCCGGGGACGGTTTCCACGACCTCCCCGGTGGGCACGTAGAGCAGCGTCAGCGCGCCGCTGTAAAAATGCGTGACGTAGAGAAAATCGCCCCACAGCGCCAGGCCGGTCGGTGCATCCGGCACGGCCATCGTCCGCAGCACGCGCCGTGAAGCCACGTCTACCTCAGCAATGGCATCCTCGCCCTGCAGGGCAGCATACAGCGTCGTGCCGTCCGTGGCGACTCCCCAGGGCCACAGCCCGACCCAGATCGACTCCAGCAGCTCGAAGGTGGTGAGATCGATCAGGCTGACCGTGCCTGCCCCCCGCGCACTGACTGCCATCCAGCTCTGATCCGGCGCGACAACCAGCGCACGCGGATCGTCGCCAACGGGAATCTCCGCCGCCACTTCCTGGGCGGCGATATCTACAATGGATGCCGTGCCGCTGAAAGTGTTGGCCGTGACCACATAGCGCTGGTTGCCCGCCAGCGCGATCGCACTGCTGCGGGACACGCGCGTTGTGTTGGGGTCCGGCAGGGCATAGAGCGGGCGCGGCGTCGGCGTGAGGCCTTCCTGTGCAGTGGCGGGCGTGATCGGCAGGGCCAGCATCCCCCCGCCCAGCATCATCAACGTCAGCAGTGCGGCTAACAGCCATCTGCGCGTCATGAGTTGCCGCCCTCCTCCGGTACGGGCCAGCCGTCATACAGGGCCAGCAAGCGATCACCAAACAACGTCAGCGTACGCGCCGCCATGACCGGATCGCCGTCCGCATCTGTGCCGGTCAGCACCAGCGTCACCGTGACCATATCCGCCGAAAGCGGATTCTGCGTCGC
>JALSTC010000661.1 GCA_026983935.1 Ardenticatenia bacterium | reverse complement strand
CGATGGGCGAAAACCCAGCTATGATGAGCCTGCGGTGATGTCGCAATATGCAGTCACGCATGGCGTGCCAGAGGATGCAATCACGCTGGATAGAGGCGGACTGCGTACATATGATACCTGCTACCGCGCCCGGGAAGTCTATGGCGTGTCAGAAGCGGTGCTGGTCACGCAGGGCTTTCACTTGCCGCGAGCGCTGTTCACCTGTGATCGACTGGGACTGGATGCAGTCGGCTTTTCCGCTGATCGGAGGAGCTATCGCAGCGAACGCTGGTATACTGCCCGTGAACTGCTGGCGTTGACGGTTGCTGCCTGGGATGTTATCACACGCCCCGTGCCGGGCGGCGGCCTTGAGCCGTAGAACCGGCATTGGTCGCGCTCGTTTGCAGCATGTGTCTGGCACGATTGGCTTGCCCTGCTATAATCGCGCTGTTTTGCGCGGAGTTTGAGTCTGATGCCGACTACCATTCGCTGTCCAATCTGTGAGACTCGTTTGCCTGCCTCTACGCGGGAGTGCCCGGTTTGCGGCGCGCATCTGCCAGAGACGCTTGGGGAATTTGAGCAGGAGAGGACAGTTGAGCGGCGGCCCATGCCGATATACAGCCCGGCGCTGGGCGAGGATGATCTCTATGCGCCCCGACTCCTGAGTTTTTCATGGTGGGGCGTGCTGATTCTACTTCTGGTTATTGGCGGCGTTGTGCTGGTCACCGGGACGCTTGCTGGCGGTGTGGATCTGCCGATTTCCGGGGCGCAGCCGGTTACACTCACGCCTTTTGGTGACAGTACGCCTGTGCCGACTCTGGCACTTGGCGGAGCAGCTCCCGCTGGCAGCCCGGCCGGTGTGCCTTCCCCGACATTATTCTTGCCGACACTGACACCCGCGCCGCCACCAACCAACACGCCTCCCCCAACGGATACGCCGGGGCCATGTGAGCAGGTTGTACAGGCCGGAGATACACTGATCAGCCTGGCATCTCGCTGTGGGCATCGTCACCTGGATGTGATTGATGCGATTGTTGATCTAAACGGTCTCCGTTCGCCGGATAATTTGCAGGTAGGCCAGGTGATCATGATTCCGTGGCCCACGCCCACGCCCGGCGCATCACCGGAGGCGGCTACTGACGACCTGGGTGGTGACACATCGGGACTGCCTGCAGCGGGCGGTGAGAATTCTGCCAGTGAGGCGGTCGTACTGGCCCCGCCCGACGTCATCCCGTCGCCGACGCTGCAGCCTGGTGTCATGTGGTATACCGTGCAGCAAGGCGATACGATCTTGAGCATCGCGATTGCCTTCAACGCCAATGTGGAAATCCTGTCACAGTTGAATCCAGAAGTCACATTCTCGCAGTGCGACTTTGGAATGGACAGCGGAGGGGGCAACTGTATTGTCAATCTGTATGAAGGGCAACGCATCCGCGTGCCTGCGCCCACGCCGACCCCCACCCTGTCGCCAACGCCTTCAGGGAGTGAGACCCCCACACCCACACCGACGCCCACGTTCAACGCGCCCGCTTTGCTCAGCCCCGGCGACCGCGCACTGTTTAGGGGCGATGAAATCGTGACGCTGCGCTGGGTTTCTACAGGAATTCTGGGGCCTGGCGAGGTATATCAGTTGACGGTGACGGATACAACCACAGGCGCGGTTCATACCGAAACAACGACGGACACCTTCTTCATCATTCCGTCTGAATGGCAGCCTGATGATGGGCAGCGTCATACATTTTCGTGGCAGGTTGCGGTTGGCCCCGCAGATGGGCGGGGCGGGCTGGCCTCGATTACTTTCAGCACCGATGCGTGGTTGTTTTACTGGGATAGCCCTTGAGGAAATCTATGTTTCGCTTTCATTTTCGTGCAGCGATCTACATTGTGG
>JALSTC010000660.1 GCA_026983935.1 Ardenticatenia bacterium | reverse complement strand
ACCCTCGGTCACCATGTAATTCCCACTCCACAGGTCGCCGTGCAGCAGCGAGGGCGCGATCGCCGCATCATCGAGGAACACGTCCAGCCATTCCTGCAGGCGCATCAGAGCATCCTCGCGGGCGCGGGGCAGCCGTCCGCGCTGCCGGGCGATCTGCATCTGCGCGCCGATGCGCTGCTCCCGGTAGAATTCGACCCAGCTTGCCGTCTGCGCGTTGGGCTGCGGCAGGGAGCCGATGTAATTGTCACGCTCCAGGCCGTGCATCTCGGCGGTATGGCGGTGCAGCGCCGCCAGTTCCCGTCCGAAGCGCTCCGCAAATGCGCCCCGGTCGAAGCCGCCCCGCGCTTCCTCGATCCATTCCATTGCCAGGAACGGCGGATCGTCGCCGATGGCCAGCACTTCCGGCACGCGGATCGCATCCGCCCCGGCAAGTGTGCGCAGGCCGTGCGCCTCTGCCTGGAAAAAATCCGCGTCCGCTGCATGATTCCACTTGACAAACACCAGTTCGCCGTCATGCAGCAGCACGCGGGCCGTCTGGTTGATGTCGCCGCCGTAGACGGCGCGCATGTCCCGCACTTTTGCGCCGAGCGCCGCTTCCAGCGCTTCCCGTATCGCCTCTGGAATCACAGCCCGTGCTTCTCCCGGATGTGTGCCAGCAACCCTTCCGCACCCTGCCGCACCAGTTTATACACCTCTTCAAACCGCCCGCTGTAATAGGGATCGGGCACTTCGCGGACTCCGGCATCCGGCGCGTAGTCCATGAACAGCCCGATCTCGGCGTCGGTGCTGCCGTTGGCGCGGGCACGAATGGCCGATAGATTTTCGTGATCCATCGCCAGAATGTAGTCAAAGCGGTCAAGATCGCTGCGTGTGAACTGCCGGGCGCGTCCTGTATAATCAATGCCATGCCTGCGCAGCACTTCCCGCGTGCCCCGGTGCGCCGGTTCGCCCACATGCCAGCTCCCCGTGCCCGCCGAATCGACCACGATCTGATCGCTCAGGCCCGCTTCTTCCACCAGATGTTGAAAGATGCCCTCCGCCATTGGCGAACGGCAGATATTCCCCAGGCAAACGAACAACACACGAATCATGCTCACCTCCTCCGTCCGGTTGCTACCGCCCACCTGTATACCCAATACCCGGCGATCATACAAAATATGCCGCTGTCTCTGCCAGAGAGACGGGAGATCAGAAACAGGCAGCAGGAGAGGCAGCGGCGAGCACTGCATGCCGGGCGACAGGCAGCGCATATGTGCTGACCAGTCCGGATTGATCCGGACTTTGTCTTCCTCAGCCGGAGAATTCATTCTCCGACGGTGGCTGAAGATCGCGCTTTCGCCAGCGCAGGACTTGCCGTATGATTAGAAGAGAATTTCACAGGGTAAACTATCGGCCCTGCCCCGGCCCATCATCTGGGCAGCCACCATACCGGGGCGGCCAGGCCGCAGATCAGTCACCCTTCAAGGAGACCGGGCCGGATGAGCTACCAAATTGTGCAAGAACTGGTTGATCAACTTGAGGATGAAAACCCGAACCGGCGCATCAGGGCAATCCGCCATCTGGCCGCGCTGGGCGATCCGACGGCCATCCCGCAGTTAAGCAACGTCTACCTCAGTGAGGATGAACTGCCGCATGTCAAGCGGGCCGCTGGCGAGGCATTGGGTGTCTTCCAGGCGATCAAGGAAGCACTGGAGCAAAACAAAGATGTTGAACTGCCCGACCCGAAAACCGTCAAACCGCCGCGCTTCACGCCGGAATTCCTGCGGCAGTTGTTAACCTGGCTGACGGTGCTGATGATCCTCCTGTGGGTGGTGGATGCGGCGCTGTACATGCTGCCGCGCCTGAACATCGGGGCGCTGAGCGGCCCAC
>JALSTC010000659.1 GCA_026983935.1 Ardenticatenia bacterium | reverse complement strand
TGCTGGCCACTTCAACCGCGCCATGCCCGTAGGCGTTGGCTTTGACCACGGCGATCAGGGTGACCGTCGGGCCGATATGCGCTTTGAGGGCCTGGATGTTATGGGCGATGGCGTCCAGATCAATGATGGCGTAAGTGAGGGGTGTGTCCAAATCGGGGGGAGATGCATCTAACATACCGGACATTATTGGTACCTGCCTGTTTTGAAGAATGCCGGGTTTAGTATACACTTATTGAGAGAACAGAAAAATGCGTCAACCGCGTTATAATAAAACAACAGAAGTGATACGTTAGCGTACTGGAACCACCATCACAGGGAGTTCACTGGCAGCGGCAGCAGTTCTGGGAATGACAATACACTGCTTCTATAGGTAGCAAGGCCTGTTAAAACCGATCGGTGCCCACAACGGGAAACCGCGCAAACATCCGAAAATCATCGCACGCATTGAGCGCCTCATAGGGGAAAACATGGCGCACGTCGGATCATCGGCATGTAAGGACAGGCTGCCCCGCAGCAACACCGCATCATCTTTGATTGAGTGCTACGGTACTCCTCAATCAATGTTCAGCCTTTTTTGCAATATAATAATGTCTGAGCCGCCTGGCCCCCTGCGGGCCATCTATGGCGTGTGCTCGCAGTGTCCGCGTTAGTGAGAAGGAGGGTACACATCAGCAGATCAGCACAAGTGATTTCTCGTTCGTTTTTACGCAATAAAGCTGGGTGAGAAGGAGAGAGCAAGGCTATGAACAAACGTTTATTGACTCTGGTTCTGGTACTGGCGATTATCCTGCCGGTCTTTGGCGGGCTGCCCGCCGCCGCGCAGGATGAATGCGACTTTGTCGGCGAAGCCGTCATCGGCGTGATTGCCCCCCTGACCGGCGACATCCCCAAGGTCGGTGAGAGCACCGTACAGGCCGCCGAAATGGCTGTGGATGAGATCAATGCCGAGTGCGGCCTGGAAATTGACGGCGAAAACTATGAGGTCATCATCGTGGTTGAGGACAACGAGTCCAAAGCCGAATCCTCGGTTGCGGCGGCCACCCGCCTGATCGTGGACGAGGAAGTGATCGCCATCATCGGCCCGCAGTCCAGCAAGCAGGCCGTTCCGACCGGCCAGGTTGCCAATGATCGCGAGACCCCGATGATCAGCCCGTGGTCCACCAACCCCAACACCACCCTTGACCGCCCGTGGGTCTTCCGCGTGGCCTTCCTTGACCCCTTCCAGGGGCCGGTGGATGCCAACTTCGCCAAAGAGGAATTTGGCGCGGAGACGGCAGCAGTGCTCTACGACATCGCCAGTGACTACCCCAAGGGGCTGGCAGAGAACTTCCGTGATGCAGCCGAAGAAGCCGGCATCGAGATCGTCGCCTTTGAAAGCTTCACCACCGGCGACACCGACTTCAGCTCACAGTTGACCAACATTATCGCGGCAGAACCGGATGTCATCTTCACGCCGCAGTACTACAACGAAGTGCCGCTGATCGTGCAGCAGGCCCGCGAACTGGGCTACGAAGGCCCGATCATCGGCAGCGATAGCTGGGGCACGCCTGACCTGCTCGACCTGTGCGGCGACGCCTGCAACGGGCTGTTCTTCAGCACGCACTATGCGCCGGACATCGCCACCGATGTCGCCCAGACCTTCATCCAGGCCTATGAAGAACGCTATGATGAGCGCCCGGATGACGTGGCGGCGCTGACCTACGATGCCTTCCAGATGCTCTTCACGGCGATTGAAAATGCACAGTCGCTGGAACGGGAAGACATCCGCGACGCACTGGCCAGCATTGAGCTGTTCGAGGGCGTTACCGGCATCATGAGCTTTGATGAGCAGGGTGACCCGATCAAGTGCGCGGTCATCATCCAGATTCAGGATGGTGAGTTCACGTACTACGACTCGGCCTGCCCGCCCGGCTTCCCGCCTGAGGACATGGGCAGCGAAGAATCCGGATCGTAAACTCGTTACCGGGAGCGCCCCGCGTGGTGGGGCGCTCCTGTTTCTCTCCACCGTGTGCGCCTGCACCTGAACAGGCAGGACGCCTCTTTTCGTCACATCGACCGGAAATCGTATCGGAGAGCCACCCGATGGATTTGAACTTTCTCGTGCAGCAGTTTCTCAATGCGCTGCAGCTTGGCAGCCTCTACGCGCTGATTGCGTTGGGCTATACCATGGTGTACGGCGTGCTGCTGCTCATTAACTTTGCACATGGGGACATCTTCATGGTCGGCGCGTTTCTGGGGGTTTTCGGGTCTATGGTGCTCAACCTGCCCTTTGTCCCCACGCTGCTGCTTTCGATGGTGCTGACGGCGATACTGGGCGTCGTCATCGAGCGCGTCGCCTACAAACCGCTGCGCCATGCTTCCCGGCTTTCGGCAGTGATCACCGCGCTGGGGGTAGGCCTGCTGCTGGAAAACGGGATGCTGGCCCTGACCGGTGCTGATCCGCGCAACTACCCGGAGAATTTCATCGTCACCGAGACATATGACGTCGCGGGCTTCAGCATCAGCAATGTCAAAATCCTGATCATTGTGCTGTCCATTCTGCTTTTCCTCGGCCTCTACGCCATTGTGCAGCGCACCAAGTGGGGCATGGCCATGCGTGCCATCTCCTATGACAAATTTGCCGTGCCGCTGATGGGCGTCTCGCAGGATCAAATTATTTCGCTGACTTTTATCCTGGGGACCGGCCTGGCCGCCGCCGCCGGTATTTTATGGGGCGTGGCCTTCCCGGTGCTGAACCCGTACATGGGCCTGCGAGTTGGCTGGAAAGCCTTTATCGCCGCCGTGGTTGGCGGTATCGGTGATATCCGGGGGGCATTTCTGGGCGGTCTGCTGCTGGGCTTTGTGGAAATTTTCGTGGTGGCCCTGGGGCAGCCGTTCGGTATTTCGTCAACCTGGCGAGACCCTATCGCCTTTGCCCTGCTGTTGATCATCCTCGTCGTTCGGCCCACCGGTCTGTTCGGTGTCGCACGTCGTCAGAAAGTGTAGGAGCGAACTGATGTTGAGCGCCATTCGCAACCGCTTTTCCAGGCTCGTGGCTCCTCTGCGTGAACGGCTCCAGGGCACGCCGCTGCTGGTCTACCAATTGGGCATTCTGGGTGCGGTAGTGATCGAGCAGTGGGTTGGCAAAGATTTTGCCCGGACGCTCGCCTTCCGCAAGATTCCCAAGCTGTTCGGCATTGTGGACATTTTCGAGCCGTTCTCCAATCTGGACTTTTCCGGCATTTTGGGGCCGTTCTTTCCATCCCCTTCCATGACTGTGTCCAATCCGGTTTCGCAGTCTGCCGGGGCAATTGGAGACCTGATCCAGACTTTTGTGAATGCCCTGTTCTACCAGGGTCGTCGTGACCCCGGATTCTTCTCTGTACTGATCCGGGTGGTGGTGTACGACCTGGTGATCTATGTACTGCCCACCCTGATCATTGTGCTGCTGCTGCGTGGTGTGATCACCCGCTTCTTGCGCACCCTGCCGCGCTGGGCCAATATCGGCATCCACCTCGTGTTGTTCTACCTGATTATCGTCGGGTGGGGTGGTGACGGCGGGACTCGTGAGCTGGTGCTGATCTTCATGGGGATCAACATCATGCTGTCGGTCAGCCTGAATCTGGTGAACGGCTACATGGGCGAATTCTCCGTCGGCCATGCTGGATTCATGGCGGTCGGGGCGTATGTTTCCTCGGTCATCACCATGGTGCTGTTCGCAGATACCCGTGTTTTTGGCCCGCCGCTGCTGCCGCCAGAATGGGGGCTGCCCTTCGGCTTTATCATCGCCCTGATTGCCGGTGGTATTGCCGCGGCAATAGCCGGCCTGTTGGTCGCCTTCCCTTCCTTCCGCACACGCGGCGACTACCTGGCCATCGTGACGCTGGCGGTGAATTTCATTGTGCAGGGCGTGATCAATAATCTGGAAGTTGTCGGTGGCCCGCGTGGTCTGAACGGCGTCCCGCTCTGGACGAACCTCAACTGGACGCTGCTCTTCACCCTGATCTCGCTGGGGCTGATCTACAACCTGGTTAACTCGACCTTTGGCAAGGGGATTATTGCCGTCCGTGAGGATGAGATCGCCGCTGAACTGATGGGCGTCAACACGCGCCGTGTCAAACTGGTGGCCTTTCTGGTGTCATCCTTCATCGCGGGTATGGCCGGAGGGTTGTTCGCTCACCAACTGGCTTATGTGAATCCCGGCGTCTTCGGCATCCTCAAGTCCACCGAAGTGCTGGTGATGGTCTATCTGGGTGGCATGGGCAGCATCAGCGGCTCGGTGATCGCGGCGGTGATTTTCACCATCCTGATCGAGGCGCTGCGCCCCCTTGCCGTCCTTAAATGGGTTGTCGTTCCCCTGATCCTGATCCTGTTGATGATCTACCGCCCGCAGGGGTTGTTCGGGTTCCGCGAGTTGAATCTCAACCTCGGCATGAGTCGGTCTGCATCCAGGAAGAAAATCGTGACCTCGGAGGCCTCAGATGCCATTACTGGAGATTAGTCACCTCACACACTACTTTGGCGGTCTGCGGGCGGTCAGCGACTTCAACCTTTCGCTGGAACACGGCGAGTTGATCGGGCTGATCGGCCCGAACGGCGCGGGAAAAACGACCATCTTTAACCTGGTCACAGGCGCTTATAAAGCCAGCGAAGGCAGCATCAAACTGGAAGGCCAGGAGCTGGTCGGCAGGTCGCCGCATGAGATCAACAGCATGGGCATCAGCCGCACTTTCCAGACGATCCGGCTGTGGGGGCAGATGACCGTGCTGGACAATGTGCGGGTTGCGCATTACCACAGCATTCGCTATGGGCTGATGGATGTCTTCCTGCAGCTTCCGCGCTATCAGAAGCAGGAGCGCGAGATCGAGGAGCACTCGCGGGAACTGCTCCGCCTGTTCAAGCTGGAGCACTACGCCTATGAACCGGCCATGAATCTGCCCTACGGTGTGCAGCGCCGGGTGGAAATTCTGCGGGCCATGGGCGGGCGGCCCAAGTTGCTCCTGCTGGATGAGCCGGCGGCAGGCATGAATCCGAATGAAATCGGGGAGTTGATGGATTTCATCCACTGGATACGCGATGAGTTTGACCTCACCATCTGGCTGATCGAGCACCAGATGCGGCTGGTGATGAACATCTGCGAGCGTATCAAAGTGCTGGATTTTGGCGAAACCATCGCCGAAGGTGTCCCGGAAGAAATCCAGAACAACCCGCGCGTCATTGAGGCATACCTGGGCGAACAAGGAGAAGTGGCCTGATGTTGCTAAGCGTTCGGGACATGCATGTGTCATACGGCAGCATCAAGGCCGTGCACGGCGTGTCCTTTGATGTAGACGAAGGTGAGATCGTCACGCTGATCGGCGCAAACGGGGCGGGTAAATCCACCACCCTCAATACCATCGCCGGCCTCCTGAGTCCGGACAGCGGCGAGATCATCTATCAGGGAGAAAATATCGCCGGCATGTCCGCGCACAGCATTGTCAAGCGCGGGATGGCGTTGGTTCCGGAGGGCCGCCGCATTTTCGGTAACCTCACCGTCTACGAGAATTTGCGGCTGGCCGGGTTTCAGCTCGACAGCGCAACCCTCAACAAGCGCATCAAGCGCGTCTTTGAAATTTTCCCCCGTCTGGAAGAACGTCGGGATCAGCTCGGCGATACACTCTCCGGCGGCGAACAGCAGATGCTGGCCGTCGGGCGGGCGCTGGTTACCGGCGGCAAGCTGATGCTGCTTGACGAGCCGTCAATGGGGCTGGCCCCGATCCTGGTGCAGCAGATTTTCGAAATCCTGCGGGAGATCAACGCGCAGGGGACGACCATCCTGCTGGTTGAGCAGAATGCCCGCATGGCGCTGCAGTTGGCGGCACGCGGCTATGTGCTGGAAACCGGCAATATCGTACTCGCCGGCCCCAGCCAGGAGCTGGCACAGAATCCGGAAGTGCAAAAGGCCTATCTGGGCGGCTGAGGCAAGCCAGCGGTCGATCATAGGCTTTCCGGTATAGTCAACACACCCGGCCTGCCTGTTCCCTGCCGCTGTTGTGCGCCGGGCAGGCGGGCTGGGGCGGGTTTTGAGCGGTCCTCTGTGGCCGCTGAAAGAGGGACACATGACCTTCAGCCCCGACTTCTGGACAACCCATGTGGGCAGTGTGCCTTACAGGGAAGATGCAGCCCTGTGTGAGCGGCTGGCGCGGATGCTGGATGTCCCCGCCTGGCCGCAAATGCCGCGCCGCTCCTTTCGGGAAAGCATGTATGTGCAGTACAGCGCCGCCCTGCCCGCCGTTGTGGTGGATGAAACCGGCGAGAAGATCACGTTCAACACAGAGGGCGATCTCACCCCGGCGCTGGAGGCGTTCTATGAGCGCTATCTGGCCGATGATGTGGAGTCCTTTGGCCTGAGTCCGGAGTACGCCGCCGGATTCTATGCCATGCTGGAGGCGCTGCAGGCCGTACCTGGCGACTGGGCCAAAGGCCAGGTCACTGGCCCCATCAGCTTCGGGCTGACGGTCACCGACCAGAACCTGCGGGCCAGCCTGTACAACGACATGCTGGCCGACGCGATCGTCAAGAACGCGGCCATGAACGCCCGCTGGCAGGTGCGCCAGCTCAAGGCCACCCGTCCCAATGCGATCATTTTTGTGGATGAACCGTACATGGCCTCTTTTGGCTCGGCTTACATCAGCCTCAGTCGGGAGCAGGTGATCGCCATGCTGGACGAAGTCTTTGACGCCATTCATCAGGAAGGCGCGCTGGCTGGTGTGCACTGCTGCGCCAATACGGATTGGTCGGTGCTGCTGGCCACGACCGTGGATATCCTCAACCTCGATGCTTATGGGTACCTGGAAAATCTGGCGCTGTACCCGGCGGAACTCCGCGCATTTCTGGATCGCGGCGGGGTGGTGGCCTGGGGCATTGTGCCCAACAACGAGGCCATCGAGGGCCTCACGCCGGAGGCAGTCGCGCAAAAGTTGCGGGAAGGCTTCGCGCTGATCAGCAGCAAAGCGGAGGCACGCGGCGTTGCCATTGCACCGGAAGAACTCGCCGCCCGCAGCCTGATCACGCCAAGCTGCGGCCTCGGTTCCGCCAGCGAGGCCATCGCCGGGCAGGTGTTCGATGTGCTGGCCCACGTCGGCGAGACCCTGCGCCGAGGGTGAGATTCCTGGCGCAAATTAATTACAAAACTTTACAATAGTAATTTGTGTGATTAATGTCATTTTGATCATGTGCACATCCTCACTGGTGCGATTTGCCTAACCATCACTTTCGTAAGTGAAAATCGTCACTTGACATACTCCCCATCTCCCCACAAAGATGTAAAGAGACTATATACAGCTCAAAATGTCTGATCTGTGTGCAGTCAGCAAATGATATGCCGGCATAAATAGTTATTGGTTCCGCGTTCGTCGCCCTCCACATTACTCCCACCGGTTGACCGTTTCGGTTTTCGCTCCGTCAACCAGTCCAGTCATTGATCTCACATCATCGTCCGCCAGTTTCGCTCCACTCATTAAAGGCAGGCGTCTATGGAAACACTTACCCTGAACGTCCCGGCAATGTACGGCGATCATCACGTGATCGAAGTCCGGCGGGTGCTGTCCGGTCTGCCTGGCATCGGGGAAATCTATGCCAGCAGCGCTTTTCAGATCGTCCAGGTTGATTACGACCCGGAGCAGATCAAACCGGAGGCGATCAAGGCAGCGCTGGAAGAAGCAGGCTACTTGCAGGAGCTGGACGTCCCTGTAGAGACGGGGGCTGTTGCTTACTCGCCCGATGGGCAGGAGACCTTTTTCCGGCACACAACCGCTTTCGAGCAGGCCCGACATGTGGTCAGCTTCGCGCAGGAAGTCCGGCCTGCAGGGCGCGTCTTGTGGCCCTGTCCCGGTCTGGGGGTCATCCGCAAAGCGGATGAGGAAGAATGACTAGGGGGATGAGAGATGGCTAAAAAGAAACGCGACATCGAACAATACAGCATAGACCCCGCCGCACAGGAAATGCTGAGTCGTGCTGAAGAAATGGGAGTCAGCACGGCTTTCACTCGTGCGGATGACATGGTGCCCTGCCCCATTGGCGATTCGGGGATGTGCTGCAAGAACTGCGGCATGGGGCCCTGCCGCCTGACCAAAGATGGACAGACCGGCGTATGCGGCGCGACCATTGACACCATCCAGGCACGCAACCTGATACGGGCCATTGCTGCCGGTGCTGCCGCGCACTCCGATCATGGGCGTGATATGGCCTTTACGCTCAAGGCCGTCGCCAACGGTGAAGCCGAGGGGTATTACATCCGTGACGTTGCCAAGCTTCGCATCATAGCTTCCAGGTACGACATCCCGATTGAGGGTCGTGCCCCGGAGGAGATCGCCAACGATCTGGCCGATCTGTACATTGCGCAGTTCGGCCAGCAGCACGGCGAGGTTGTGCCGGTTCGCCGTGCGCCGGAGAAGCGTCAGCAGCTCTGGCGGGAGCGCAAGGTCATCCCACGCGGCATTGATCGCGAAGTGGTCGAATGCCTGCATCGTACACACATCGGCGATGACCAGGACCCGGAGCACATCCTGGAACATGCCATTCGTACGGCCCTTGCTGATGGCTGGGGCGGCAGCATGATCGCCACCGATATCTCCGACATTCTCTTTGGCACACCGGCCCCCATCCTGGGGATGGCCAATCTGGGCGTGCTCAAGAAGGATATGGTCAATGTGGTTGTGCACGGTCATGAGCCGACGCTCAGCGAGATGATCGTG
The DNA here is from genome assembly GCA_026983935.1 of Ardenticatenia bacterium. Lineage (GTDB taxonomy): Bacteria > Chloroflexota > Anaerolineae > Aggregatilineales > Ch27 > JALSTC01. The sequence continues at coordinate 84 of JALSTC010000659.1, read as the reverse complement.
GCCGCCTCGCAGGACCCGGAGATCATCGCTTATGCGCGGGAGGCGGGGGCCAATGGCATCAACCTCTCCGGCATCTGCTGCACG
>JALSTC010000658.1 GCA_026983935.1 Ardenticatenia bacterium | reverse complement strand
CGCCGGAAGAACTGCAGGCGATTCTGGCGCAGGCACTGTAGCGGAGGCATCCGAACGATACGATTGAAGGATTCCGAACGATGACGATCGTCATGGGGATTGACGGTGGGGGGAGTGCAGTACGTGTGGTCGTCTGCGATTCTGACCTGACTGTGCTGGGCCAGAGTCAGGGGCCGACGGCCAACCCGAGCCTTGTCGGGTATGAGACGGCCGCCCAGGCTATCCGGGCGGCCATGCGCGGCGCACTGGCTCAGGCGGGGCTGGATGCTGGCCGGATCGCGGCAGTGGGAATCGGTGTTGCCGGGGCGGCTGGCGTGGCGTTCAAGGCCTGGCTGCGTGAAGCGATCCGGGCGGTGACACCTCAGGCGCTGCCCGCCCTGAGTGCAGATTATGAAATCGCCCTGGTGGGTGCGCACGGCAGGCGCTGCGGCGTGCTGGTTCTGGCCGGGACGGGCAGCCTGTCCTACGGTGTCAATGCGGCAGGGGATGCGATGCTGGCCGGGGGGTGGGGCTATCTATTAGGTGATGAAGGCAGCGGTTACTGGCTCGGGCGTGAGGGAATGCGGGCGGCCATTCATGCCCTGGAGGGGCGTGGCCCAGACACGTCTCTCCGTGAGGTGCTGTTCACAGCGCTGGGGCTTGAATCGCCGCGTGACCTGATTCCCCGGCTGTATGGCAGCCAGACTGCTGTACGGGAGATTGCGGCGCTTGCACCCGTGGTGATGGGACAGGCTCGTGGTGGCGATCCGGTGGCGGCGGCGATCGTCACACAGGCGGCGGAGGCGCTTGCCGGGGCTGCCAGCGCTGTGATTCGCCGCCTGCATATGGAGTCCGCGCCCATTGCTTTCGCAGGGGGGCTGCTTTCTGCGCCGACTCCATTGCGGGAGAAGCTCTGTGCTGTGATGGGTATTCCATGCCCGCCGGAGTCGCGCTATCCACCTGTGATCGGCGCGGCGATCCTCGCACTGGATGCGATCAAGGCTGGCCGTTCCGCAGGGCAGCCCCGCGGCTGAGCACCTGATTTTTGCTGTCAGAAATGATTCTCAAGGGGAGATAGTTCTTTTGATGTTAACCGAACAACGCAACCCCCGCAGCACGGCGATCGATCGGGCTTCTACACTGGAAATCCTCCAGATCATGAATGCGGAGGATGCCACTGTCGCTGATGCCGTGCGGGAGGCATTGCCGGCTGTTGCGCGGGCGGTGGACGCCATTACCGGGCGGCTTCGTCAGGGCGGACGGTTGATTTACGTCGGTGCGGGAACCAGCGGGCGGCTGGGGGTGATGGATGCGGCGGAGTGTGTGCCGACCTTCGGCACGCCCCCGACTCTGGTACAGGCGCTGATCGCCGGCGGCGAGAAGGCGCTCACTCAGGCGGTGGAAGGCGCGGAAGACGATCGTGAGGCCGGGCGGCGGGAGCTGCTGGCGCTCGGCGTTAATGAACGAGATGCGGTTGTGGGGATTGCCGCCAGTGGACGCACGCCTTACGTGATCGCGGCGCTGGAAGCGGCCAATGAAGTCGGGGCAGCGACCATCGCCCTGACCTGCAACCGTCCCGCGCCGCTGCTGGATGTGGCGCAGATTGGCATTGCTGTACTGGTCGGCCCGGAGATCATAACCGGTTCGACTCGTTTGAAGGCCGGGACGGCGCAGAAGATGGTGCTCAACATGTTGAGCACGGCGACCATGATCCGGTTGGGCAAGGTTTACGGCAATCTGATGGTGGACGTGATGGTCACCAACGAGAAGCTGGCTGACCGTGCCCGCCGCATCGTGTCAGAGGTTGTTGGCTGCACGCTGGAAGAAGCCGGGAAACTGCTGGAACAGACAGGATATGCCGCCAAACCGGCTATTGTGGTCGGGCTGTTGGGC
>JALSTC010000657.1 GCA_026983935.1 Ardenticatenia bacterium | reverse complement strand
GGCGTGATCACGCTGGACGCTTCGGATGCCGTCGACTGGGTGCTGACTTATCCACTGCCCGGAGGCGCGCCGCGTGCGGTGCTGGCGTGGGACGATCGCGTCGTGGTCGGTATGGATTCCGGGCTGGCCCTGCTGGAATGGGCGGCAGAAGCGGTCAGGCCGCCCGCCGTCATCGGCCAGATCACTGACCTGCCCGGCGAGCCGCTTGCCGTTCAGGATACAGAGGATGGCATGATCTGGGCGGCGGGAGGCAGTGCGCTGTGGCAGATTGATGCCCGCGATCCGGCACATCCGACTCTGACCCAGACCCTGACTCTGCCCGCCCCGGTGACCGGGATCGCCCTATCGCCTGACGGTCTGCGGCTGGCCGCCGCAGCCGGACAGTGCGGCCTTCGTTTGTGGGACGTCAGCGCTGCTCCACCGCGGGAGATCGGCTACTGGCGCAGTGACGGCCCGCTGACCGATGTGGCGGCGGTGGGCGATCTGTTTGTCGCCGTTGGGGAGGAAGGGGTCATACTGCTGAGGGAACAACCCGATCAGCCGCCGGTGATGCCTGCTGTGCCATTCGAGCCGTCTCCAGCGAATCAGGCCGTGGAAGTCGGGGCAGCGACTGAACTCCAGTGGTCGCCCGCGCCGGATGCCTGCGACGGCCTGCACTATACCGTCAGCGTTGGCATCGGAGAGGAAGCGCTTATAACGGCGGCGGAAGTCGATTCGCCGTCGGTCACTTTGCATGATCTGCCGCCCGACGTGGTAGTCCGCTGGCAGGTGCAGGTCACCGACGCGCAGGGCGATGCGATCAGTGGGCCGGTGTGGCGTTTTTATACTGGATCGCCGCCCGAAAGTGTGCCACCGCCGGGGAATGCCGCCGGTGAGCGGCTCAGCTCACAGTCAGCGCCTGCCGCGACCCCGGAGCCGGAAGTCATTCCCCTGGCATCCGGCGTGGATGCGGGAGTGCTGGTGCCCCTGCTGATCATCGGTGCGCTGCTGGAAGTGGGGATACTCTGGGTGCTGTGGCACTGGTGGCGCTGGCAGCAGGCGCGGCGGTAGTTCTCCGCGCTGGCGGGGCATTGCATGCCCCCTGTGCCTCTGTTCAGCACGTTCAGATTACCGGGCCGTTGATACCCTTTGAAGCAAATCGGGAAGCGACTGCCTGCGCCTCAGGCCTTCCGAAGCAGCGCCCGCCGCCTGATACCCTCGCCCAATTCCTGGAGGCAGGTGTGGGATGGCGGCGGGAGTGACGATGCTGGTTTGAGGACAGCCGTGAGAAAACCCCGGCGCGACATGGGACTGCCTGGATGACTTTGCCTGCGTGCAGACAACGGGGCTGATGCCGCGTTAGTTTGCCAGCTTGACGATGGCTTCCATGAAACGCACAGGATGAAGCGGCTTGGAGAAATAAGCATTGAAGCCAGCGTGCAGGGCATCCTGGGCAACATTGGCCGAGTGATAGGCGGTCACGGCCACAACCGGGATGTGGGCGGTGGTTGGATTGGCACGAATTTCCATCAGGGTCTGCCAGCCGTCCATTTCCGGCATTGCCAGGTCCATCACAATTAATGTCGGTTCAAATTCCTGAAGCATATCCAGACATTCGTACCCATTCCGGGCGACATCCACCCGGATGCCATTGTGTGTCAATATTTCCGAGACCACCTGCGCGCTGTCGCGCTCGTCTTCTACGACCAGTACATGCCATGAGCTGAGATCCATCTGTTGTTCTCTCCGGTTATCGTTGAAGTGTGATGAAGCGCATCATAAAGATGTCGGGTTAGTGCTGTGGCAGCCTTTCCAGGCAGCGTTCGATCTCAGACCAGAAAGTTGGCAGCCAGAAGGGCTTGGCAATGTAGCCATCGAAGCCAGCGGTCATGACTTTCTCCTGGTCACCGCTCATGGCATGCGCCGTCAGAGCGATTACCGGGATCCGGGCTGTTTTCGGGTTGGCGCGTATCTGCCTGAGCATCTCCCAACCATCCATATTGGGCATAGATAGATCAAGCAGGATGAACGTTGGCGTCACGGTTTTCAGGACTTCCAGGCCTTCTATTCCATCTGCCGCTGTGTAAACCTGTGCGCCATTGAACGTGAGGACCTCCCGCGGAATGCTCAGGTTGTCGGGTTCATCGTCAACAATGAGAACGGTCCAGTTAGCCGCTTCGCGATTGTCTATAGACACGATTCATGCTCCTTCAGATTAGATATCGGCACTCTCGGAGGCGAGTTCATCTTCCGTGACCAGCGGCAGTAGCACAGTGAAGGTGCTGCCCTGTCCTATCTCGCTCTTGACGCGCACATTGCCGCCCATCATCAGTGTGAGATTCCGCACAATGGCAAGACCGAGTCCGGTGCCGCCGTGTCTGCGATGTGTCGAGCCGTCTACCTGGCGGAACTCGTCGAAGATGTATTCCTGGGCATGGGGCGGGATTCCGATCCCCGTATCTGTCACGGCTAATGTCCAGGTGTCGTCGCTCTGACGCTGGATATACATGTTGACCGAACCTTCATCGGTGAATTTGACAGCGTTGGAAAGCAGGTTCAGCGCAATTTGCTTGAGGCGATCGGGGTCACCGACGATGACTTCTGGCATCCGATTGTCCAGTGATACTTCAAATTGGATGCCTTTATTACTGGCGAGGCTTTCAACCTGCGCAACAATTTCTTCCAGCCACTGCTGCAGGTTGAACGGCCTTTTGACAAGCTCCAGCCGCCCGGCTTCGATCTTGGAGAGGTCGAGGATGTCGTTGATCAACTCGAGCAGATTCCGTCCATTCAGCAGGATGCGCTCGCTGAATTTGCGCTGTTTGTCTGTCAGTTCGCCGGCCATACCCGCCAGCAAAATCTGACCATAGCCGATGACGGCATTGAGCGGCGTGCGCAGTTCATGGGACATGGTCGCCATGAATTCGCTCTTAAGCCGTGTTGCTTCTTCCGCCTTCTTGCGGGCAACGGCAAGCTCGTGGTTGGTCTGAGCCATGCGGACGGCATAGGCCTTGATTTTCTCTTCCGCCTCTTTGCGTGCGGTAATGTCCCGGTCATATATGAGCACACCGGAGAAGTTCCCCTCGTTGTCGGTCAGCGGCACGGCCTCTCGCCAGATTTCAACGGTGCTGCCGTCAGGACGGCGATGAGTAAACTCGGCACCGGCCCTCTCCAGCCGTTGCAGCTTCGGGAACTGCTGGCGGAAAAGGGCCATTTCATCTTCGGAAGATGGGCCGATGGTGCTGGCGACGTGCTGGCCCAGCAGCTCTTCTTTTTCGCGGCCAAATAGCCGGGCGGTGCCGTCGTTGCAGTCAATGATGAATCCCCGGTTATCCAGGATCGTCACCGCGTCGGGCGCGGTTTCGAAAAGCAGGCGGTAGCGGGCTTCACTTTCTCGCAGGGCCGTTTCGATCTGCTTGCGCTCGGTGATGTTCTCTTTAATCGCCAGATAATGTGTGATGTTTCCTTCCGTATCTCGGATCGGGGAGATGGAGGCAGCTTCCCAGTAGAAGTCACCATCTTTCGTTTTGTTAAGGAATTCCCCGCGCCATTCCTGTCCTGCAGAAATCGTCTCCCACAACTCTTTGTAGGCATCCGGCGACATATGCCCCGACTTCAGTATGCGGGGATTCTGTCCCAGTGCTTCTTCCTGTGTGTAGCCCGTGGTGCGTGTGAACGCCGGATTGACGTATTCAATATTGCCCTGGGTATCGGTGATTACAATCGTGTTGGCGCTCTGTTCAACGGCGCGGGAGAGCTTGCGCAGTTCGTCTTCTATACGCTTGCGTTCGGTGATGTCCTCCTGCACGGCAAGGAAGTGGGTGATTTCCCCTTCCGGGTCTCTGATCGGCGAGATTGATGCCAGTGCCCAGTAGGTTTCACCGTTCTTCTTTCGATTGAGGAACTCGCCGCGCCATTCATTCCCCTGTATCACCGACTGCCAGAGATGAGCATACACCTCTACAGACTGTTCACCTGCGTTCAGAATGCGTGGATTCTTGCCAATGACTTCTTCTGGCGTGTATCCGGTCACACGGGTGAATGCGGGGTTGACGTACTCGATCTGACCGTGAACATCGGTCAGGATGACAGGTGTGGTGATCTGCTCGATGATGCGGAACCATGTGTAAGAGGTCCCTGTCTGTTCGTGCCGTTGTTGCCCGTTTGCTGCTGGTTGTTGTGAGTGTTCTTTCCCGTTGTGTTGGCCAGCGGCCATATAAGCTTCATTGATCTGTGCCAGCAGGCGCTGCCACGAAGCAGTATCGGGCGGCTGCTGCTCATTCAACTGTAGTGCGGATAGCTGACGTTCCAGTAGATGGTGCATGGATATATCCCTTGTCGTTTAGTACTGTTCCCGAGAATAGCCGGATGTTGTGTTTAACGCCAGTCCGGAGCTGTGCTCAGGCAGGTCCGGTGTTGGAGGCAGAATCTGCTCAAACTTCGTTCTCTGTAAGGCGTTAACTGTGCAGTCAGTGATTCTTTTTGGGCTGTAGGAAAGGCCATCATCATACGGCAGCAGGTGCGCTGTTTGCGCCGTGTGTGCCTGATATTCTTGAACCACCCTGCGAAGTTCCGCAGCATGCAGATTGAGCTTATCCACGACCGCCACCACCTGTGGGGGCCATTTGGTGTTCATGCGCCCCATATACAGCAGTGGCGTATAGACGATGACCGGGATATCTGCTGTGTCCGGGAACTGCCCCAGCAGGGCCAGGAGGTCAAACCCCGTCAGACCGGCGGGATCGGACATCAAGGGATCGAGGAGGATGAGCGCAGGTGATTCAGACGATATCACCTGGCACGCTTCCTGAACACAGGTGGCGGTATGGATTTCCGGGACCGACGAGCGGATTATCAACCTGATCAGGAGGAGCATATCAGGGTTATCATCGATGAGTAGGACTGAGTGTTTGTTCATTCTGTTTTATTTCTGCCTCGCAGTTGCTGGTTACTGCCCCTGAGATTCAGGCTTCCCCTGTTTCCCAGATGGCCTGGATCAGTTCATCCACCGATGCATCTTTTGGCAAATAGGCTGCTGCACCGGCCTGTATTACGGCCTGCAGCAGCGGGCTGTCCCCAAGAGAAGTCAGCGCGATGACCTGTACGTCTGGCTGATTAGAGCGGATGACGCGCGTGGCCGTGATGCCGTCCATCTCTGGCATGATCAGATCCATTAATATAACATCGGGGTGCAGTTCCGAACTCAGCCGGACCGCCTCCACGCCGTTAGTAGCTTCCCCGGCCAATTCCAGCCCGTCAACACCGTTGATCATGGTGGTTAGCCCTCTGCGTACCATTTTATGGTCGTCCGCAATCATCACGCGAATGGTAGGGAAGTTATCAATCATGGCTGCATCCTTTCCTGTTTGATAACAGTGTAGAGTCAATGTCCCCCGGTTACATCCGGTATCCGAGGGGGAAAGGGATCCCAAAGTTGACTAGTCAGGATTAACTATTTAGAGAGGAGATTGTGCTGGAGTGCCAGGGCGACGGCCTCTGTCCGGCTGCTGGCGTTCAGTTTGGAGAGGATACTGCTGACGTGGGCGTTGACTGTATAGGGGCTGATTCCCAATTGGATGGCAATCTGGCGATTGGTCAATCCTTCGACCAGCGCTGCCAGCACTTCACGTTCCCGCGCTGTAAGATCATCACCCAGGGGAGGGGGTTGGGTTTTCCCTTGAAGTAGGGCCTGCATGGCTTCCAGCGATAAAGTGGGCTTTCCGTCGTGGGCTGCCCGGATGGCCGCGATGAGGTCGTCTACAGATGCATCCTTGAGTAGATAACCGACTGCGCCAGCCTGCAGGGCGGACTGCACCAGCGTGTCATCTTTGTAGCTGGTCAGGGCAACGACCTGCACGTGGGCACAGGTCTGATGGATGATGCGGATCGCCTCCACGCCGTCCATTTCTGGCATGATCAGATCCATCAACACGACATCGGGCCGCAGTTCGGTGCAGAGACGAACCGCTTCCCTGCCGTTGGATGCTTCTCCCACAAGCGCCAGATCGTCGGTCCCTTCGATCAGAATGGCCAACCCTTTGCGCACCATTCTGTGGTCGTCCGCGATCAGGACACGAATGATCCTTTGCTCGCTCATCACACTCCCCCAACTACGATTCGGCTTCCCATGAAACGCTGACCTGTGTACCCCGGCCCGGTTTGCTTTTTACCGTCAATGCTGCACCGATGGACTTCGCCCGTTCGTGCATGATGCGAATGCCCAGGTGATCCGGGGGGATATGCTCTGTCTCAAAACCACGTCCGTTATCCTCGATCAATAACTCTACACGTTCTGGCCCCGCTTGCAAGTTTACGGTGACTTCTGTGGCATTGGCATATTTGACGATATTGTTGAGCGCTTCCTGGGCGATGCGGTAGAATGCGACCTGGACTTTGGGTGGCAGATCGTGTGACTGCTCCGCATGGAGGGCGACGGGAATGCCGATTCGGCTGCTGGCCGCCGCCGTCAGATGTTTCAATAGAGCCGCCAGCGGCGTTTCCACCAGCGTGGTTGGCCGCAGTTCCAGCAGGAGCGTCCGCATCTCTGCCTGGGCCCCCCGCGTTAACAGATATAGCTGCTGCAGGTTCTGGCGAATCCGCTCTGGAATGTGACCATCCGACTGTCGCAGCAGCATTTCGGTAATCAGGTTGGCGGAAAATAATGTCTGGCTGACGGCATCGTGCAGATCGCGGGCCAGGCGCTGGCGTTCCTGCAGGGCAGCCAATTCCTTGGCCTGTGCAAACCAATGGGCATTCTGGATGGCGATAGAAGCCTGATCGGCGAATATCCGCAGCCGCTCAGCGTGATCGGGCGTGAAGAAATCCGGTGTGCGGCTGTGGAGGTTGAGAAAACCAATGCACGCTCCGGCCAGGGTAATGGGTATTCCCAGGTAGGCCCGTATTCTGCTATCAATGGGTGATTCCCAGCCCGGGAAATGGTGTACGTCTGGAATGAGGAGCGGCTGCCCGCGCTCAAACATCCAGCGCAGTGTTGCGGTCTCGATCACTACAAAAGAAATTTGTGCAACGGTACTTTCTTCGTGCGGGGCATACCCCTGGGTTCGGGCCACATGAGCACGACCGTTTTTGATGAGCATAATATTGGCCGTGTCGTGGGGAACAACCCGCCCGACATTACTCAGAATACGCTGCAGGACTTCATCAAAGTCAAGTGTGCTGTTGAGGGCGGCAGCCGTATCTTGCAGCGCTTCAGCCAGCGTTTGTTGTTCCTTTGCCTCTTTATAGAGCTGTGCGTTCCGCACAGCCACGGCAATGCGTGAGGCAACGAGTTGAAGGAACTTGAAACGTTCGGGAGTGAAAGCTTCTGGGTGCTCGGTTTCCAGACTGATGATGCCCACGAAGTCTTGTTGTGCCATCAGGGGCAGTGTCATCTGGGCATAGGTTTCTGGGATGGTGGCTACGTAGTCCGGGTCGGCATGCACATCTGTTACCAGCTCTGGCTGCCGCAGCCGGATCGAGCGGGCGGCAATGCCCGAATCCAGGGGCATATACCCCCCTATTTGTTGCGCATACTTGCCAATGCCATGGACAATGCGAACGCCGTTGTCATCGGCCAGCCCGATCACGCCGGAGTCAGCCGCGCTCAGATGCACTGCAGCATCCAGCGCAATATTGAGTACGTAGCTGATGTCCAGTTTCTGGGATAGTTCATCATCCAGTTGATGGAGAATGGCAAGACGCTCGTGAGCTTCCCGCAATTGATCTTCGGCCTGTTTGCGTCGGGTGATGTCTTCTTTGATGGCCAGAAAATGGGTGATATTGCCGTCGGCATCTCTGACTGGTGAAATGGATGCTGCTTCCCAATATAGTTCGCCGTTCTTCTTCTTGTTTAGAAACTCACCACGCCATATCTTTCCGGCGGTTACAGTTGCCCATAATTCTTCATACACTTTGCGGGGAGTTCTGCCGGACTGCAAGATCCGCGGATTCTGGCCGATCACCTCGTCACGGCTGTAGCCGCTCAGTTGGGTAAACTGAGGATTGACGTATTCTATATGTCCTTCTGTATCTGTAATCACAATGGTGTTGGCACTCTGTTCGGCGGCAAGAAAAAGCTTACGTAATTCACCCTCCAGCGCTTTCCGCCGGGTAATTTCTCTTTCCAGTGCGGTATTTCTTTGCCGGTAAGCACTTTCCTCTTCCTGAATATTCGCGGTCCTGTGCTGCTGTGAATGACTGGCCTCTTCCTCACGGAGTGTTTCGTCAAACCTGTGGAACTGCTCATAATGCCTCAGTGCTGCCTCAAAATCGCCCAGTTGTTTGTAGGCTTCTGCCAGGGCCAGGTGGCATCTGGCAAGCTCTGGCTTTGCTTCATGTGCTGTGGCCGAGGCCAGTGCATCCTCCAGGCGGGGAAGTGCGAGTTCTGGCTGATTCTGTGCAAGGTAGGTTTCGGCTGTGTTGAGCAGGTCAAGTATATCCATGATGCTGGTGCTTTCACGGGGGCAGTTGCCCGGTCACGTTAGTCTGACAGTTGTGCAGAAAGTATACAACTTTCTGTCAATGCGGCATGGTTAAATTGTACGCCCTATCTGAGATTAGAGGACAAAGTCGGGATAGTACGAACAAGCCGGAAATCAGGATTGCCAGAAGTCGCGCCAATGAGCGGGCCCATTGAAGCGCAGCACACGCCGGTGCGGATGCCATTCGCTGAGCCAGGGTGCCGGGATATGACTCTGAGTTCACAGCGATGCGCGGGGCGGCGGAAAGTTAGGACAGTGAAGTAGTCTGTAATGCGGGCGGATTTCTGGACAGAGGGCTTAAGGGGTAAAATGAGCCAGGAGGACCAGAAAGCATGAGCAAGAAAC
>JALSTC010000656.1 GCA_026983935.1 Ardenticatenia bacterium | reverse complement strand
TATTGATCAGATTGACGATGGCTGGCCCCATGACAAAGGCGATGTAGTAGAGCAGCACCAGCATCGGCACGCCGCGAATGATTTCCACATAGAACGTAGAGATTTGATAGATAATGCGATTGCTGGAGACCCTTGCAAGCCCGATCAGCAGGCCTAGAATTAACGCCAGCCCGTAGGCAATAAGGGTGACATAAATCGTGATCCCGATTCCATCCTTCAAACGGTCAAAGATCACCTGATACGCTTCACTGGTGGTCGCCGACCATATGATGAGAATGGCCAGCAGGACTGCGATCAGCAGCCACCAGGGGAGCCGTGCCAGCCGGTCTGTAATTGGCAGCGCACGCGATTGTCCGAGAATGGACTCGGACTGCTTCGGCGTCGTCATGTTAGGATATCCTTTCGAGATCAAAATGAGGTGCGCCGCTGTTGGGCAACGCACCTCATTGGTGCTTATTCCGTTATGCGAGCCATCGCTAATTCAGCGCCGCGCTTGGATCGTAGAGGATGAACCACTTGTTGTTGAGATAGTCAACGTAGCCATCGGCACGCAGAGACGCCAGGGCAGCATTGAAAGGCTCGACCAGTTCGGATCCGTTGGGGAAGATAAACCCGAAGTCCTCGGTGACGAGCGCATCGCCAGTGAGCTTGAGCGCACCTTCAGAAGCGCCGATGTAGCCCCTGCTGGAGACGGCGTCCATGATGACGGCGTCCACATCGCCCGCGAGGAGTGCCTGCACGGTGGCCCCGAAGTTTTCGAAGAGCACGATGCGCGGGTTGTTCTCATCCCCATCCAGGACGTCGTAGACGGCGGTGTAGAAGGGGGTGGTGCCGGGCTGAGCGCCGATGAGCAGGTCGGGGTTGGCGGCGAACTCCTCGGCGTTGGTGAAGCGGTCTTCATCGGCACGGACGAGGAGGTACTGCTCCATGGTCATGTAGGGGTCGGAGAAGTCAACGATTTCGTCACGGTCCTCACGGATGGTGATGCCGTCCATGCCGATGTCGAACTGGCCGTCGCCGACGGCCTGGATCATGGCGTCGAAGCTGATCAGGTTCCATTCGACGGTGCAGTTCAGCCGACGGCACATCTCTTCGACGGCGTCATATTCCCAGCCGACGGCCTTACCGGTGACCGGGTCTTCGAAGTTCAGCGGGATGAAGGCGTTTTCCGTCACGGCCTGTATCACGCGCCCGCCGAGGTCCGGCAGCTCACCCCACTGGGCGTCGACGGCGGTGGGACGCGGCATGGCGATGATAATCAGCGTGACAGCCAACAGCAGTGCCATAAAATGGGATTTACGGGACATTAAATTTCCTCCTTAAAATGTTGAAGGCGCCGGATACGCTGGCGGCGCGTGTATGTGCTCTATGTTACCATCACTCGGCAGCAGACACACATGAGAAACTGACTGAATTCGTTCAGACTCAATCCACAGGATCATCAGCGCGCACCAGACGCAGACCGTCTTCAGCGTACTGGCTCAGGACTTTGTTGGCAATTGCCTCGAAGTCGATTTCCGGGTGAACAACAGAAGATGTGCAGTCTATCAGCAGTCGCAGCCGACCAATGACATCTGACCGTCCACGGAAGTAGCGCATGATCGATGTGGTGGTTTCCAACACACAGTGACTCTTGGCCTGTCCGGCGATATAGACGCGGTCATATGTAGCAAGCATGTCCAGAAATTGGGTATTCAGATCGCCCAGCGGCTCATCCGGCACCTTGACCTCCGGCTCAAGGATGGAATAGTGCTCTGTTTTGGCGATTGAGCCTTTGCTGAGGAATATCGGCTGTATATTCCGTGCGCTTGAATGGTAAGCGATGGCTTCGTAGAGCGCGGGGGTGATGGCGTGACCGGGCGTGCCGATCATGGTGTGGTAAGGCCAGATGGTGAGCACCTTCTTGGCGTCTTTTTCAAGAGCCTCCACATACTGGATAGACCATTCCGGTTCCAGCAATGGCTGCCAGCGGCCATTATGCACATCCTCCGCCGTGATCAGGGTGAAAGGGGCCGGATGCTGGCCCTGTGGGTCAGCCCACCATGTCGGATAGAAAATCTGAATCGGCAGGTGGCTGTCCAGCGATGCCGCGATTGTGGTGATTTGCCTGGCATTGCGGTAAATCCATTCGACGGTGCGGCGGGTATCTTCTACTGCGCCAGGGACGCTGAGCGCGCCGTCGGGATGGATAAAATCAACCTGTGGGTCAACCAGCAGCAGCAAGACGCGGTGCTTATCTTCCGCTGCGGGCGGCAGTTGCGCTGCCTGGCCCGCTGCAACTGCGCCAGCCGTGTCCGGGGTATACAATGTGCCGACCTTATCCGGATTGTAGAAACTGGGGAGAAACATAACCGCCTCCATTTCCATCTTGCCGTTGGATCGGCTTGTCTGGACGGAAGTATGTGGGCCTGGCGTGGCTACTGACGGCGGGTCACGCCCAGGCCTGGTTTATCGGGCAGATGCAGTCTGCCCTGTTTCCATTGTACACCTGTGTAAGGATCATTGAGCACGGTTAGATTCCCATCCAGGTCTGCGTAGTCAACCAGTGGAGCCAGGTGGGCTGCAGCGGTTACGCCGACGGAGCTTTCCACCATACAGCCGAGCATGACCTGCATCCCCAGCGTGCGGGCCAGCGCAATCATGCGTCGCGCTTCTCGCAGCCCGCCGCATTTGGCGAGTTTGATATTGATGCCATCCGCGCTTTCCGCCAGTTTGAGCACATCGCGGGAGTCATGTACGGATTCATCGGCGATCAGCGGCGGCATGCTGGGAGGGAGTTGGGCATGCAGCGTCTTCCAGCCGGTAAGATCGTCCTGTGCCAGCGGCTGCTCGACAAACAGTAGATCGTAAGCGGCCAGCCGGGGAATAATGCTCAGGGCCTGCTCCACGTTCCATGCGGCGTTGGCATCTACGCACAACCGGGCATCGGTTTCTTCTCGGGCAATACGCACTAATGCTTCGTCCTGTTCCAGGTCACCTGTGCCCAGCTTGATTTTGAGGAGCGGATACTGTCTGGAATCCCTGACCTTCCGGCGGAATTCGTCCTCTTCCGCCATCCCCAGTGTGAAAGAACTCAGCGGCGCGCGGGCCGGATTCAGGCCCCATAACCGGTATAGCGGCATCTTGAGATATTGGCCCCATAGATCATGTAGGGCAATGTCAGCAGCAGCGCGAGCGGGCGCTGGCCCGTCCGGAAGGCTGTCAAGCGAGTCTTCCAGCCAGAGCGAACCGTCGTTTTCCATTTCTTCCAGCTTAAAGTCGCTGGCATATGCAATGACATCTTCAACGGTTGTGGGGTAGTAGGGGACGATGGCAGCTTCTCCCACCCCGCTGCCGATGTGCAGTAAAACATTGTGTCGTGCGGTGCTGGTTCCGTGTGCGATGCGAAAAGGTGTTGCCAGTTTCAGGGTGATAGGCTCAGCGCGAATCTCCATGTGTCCGTGCTCCCATATAGCGAAAAAACAGATTCAAAGGGCCGAATGCTGTAGAGGTCATTGTATTATATCTACTTATTCGGATTAATGAGTATTGTCATGGAAATTTATGCTTTTGGGAGCTATGCGCTGCATACGTAGGTTGTTATTGTGAGGGTGTCGCTTTGCCAGGTCGTCTGAGAGGGGGTTCCTTATGCAAGATTTGACCGATGCTTTTGTGGAGTTGTTCCGGCGTGCGGCGACCGATCTGCCGCCGGATGTAGAAAATGCTCTTCGCCAGGCATATGAGCGCGAGGAGCCGGGTTCCCCGGCGCAGAGCGTGTTGGGCAACATTCTGGAGAATGTAAATCTGGCGCGTAAGCAGTCCACACCGATCTGCCAGGATACGGGGACGCCGATCTTTTATGTGTACTATCCTGCCGGGTGGTCCACAATCAAACTGCGTGAGCAAATTGAGGAAGCCGCCCGTCGGGCAACGGCAAAGTCCTATCTACGCCCCAATGCGGTGGACAGCCTGACCGGCAAGAACAGCGGGGACAACACAGGGGAGGATTTTCCCGTAATTCACTTTGTGGAATGGGAAAACGACTACCTGCAGGTTGACCTCGCGCTGAAAGGTGGCGGCTCCGAAAACTGCGGCGTGCAGTACAAATTGCCCTTCAACGAACTCCATGCCGGGCGTGATCTGGAAGGCGTGCGCCGTGTGGCATTGGATGCTGTTGAAAAGGCCCAGGGGTTGGGCTGCGCGCCGGGTATTCTTGGCATTGCCATTGGCGGCGATCGCGGCACCGGTTACGAGGTTTCCAAGCGGCAGTTCTTCCGGAATATAGGCCAGCGCAGCGAGACGCCGGAATTGGCCGATCTGGAAGAGCGCATTTACGAGGAAGCCAACATGCTGGGCATCGGCCCGATGGGCTTCGGTGGCAAGACCACGGTGCTTGATGTACAGATTGACCGGGCGCATCGGCTGCCAGCCAGTTATTTTGTCACCGTGTCTTATATGTGCTGGGCCTGCCGTCGCCACCGGATGATTGTTCGCGGCGATGAAATCACCTATCAATAGGGCAGGAGGGTGTGATGATCACTTTACAGACGCCTATTTCAGAAGAAGAAATCCGTGCCCTGCATACTGGCGACATCGTCCGGTTGAGCGGCACGATTGTGACGGCGCGCGATGCTGCACACAAGTTGATGATCGAGAACTTCATCCGCACGGATACCATCGGCTATCCCGAACTCTATGAGAAGCTCAAGCCGCTGCTCAAGGGTGGCGTGATTTATCACTGCGGCCCGGTGGTCGCACAAAATGAGGATGGCTCGTACCGCTTTGTGGCGGCTGGCCCGACGACCAGCATCCGCGAGGAACCCTACGAAGCTGAAGTGATCGAACATTTTGGTGTTCGGGCGATCATCGGCAAAGGCGGTATGGGGCCGAAGACGCTGGCGGCCTGCGAGGCGTTTGGCGCGGTTTATCTGCACGCCGTCGGTGGCGCGGCCTCGCTGATCGCTTCCGCGGTGGAAGAAGTCCAGGATGTTTTCATGAAGGATGAACTGGGTGTCCCGGAGGCATTCTGGGTGATCCGTGTCAAGGACTGGGAACTGGTTGTGACCATGGATTCGCATGGCAGCAGTCTTCACCAGCAGGTCAAGGAGCAGTCAGAGGCTCGCTTCAAGGAGCTTGTCGGCCTGGTGTAGCGGCATATACGACACTGCTTCTATTCTTGATGGCAGGTGCTCGGGTTTGTGCGGATATAAATCCGAGCACCTGCCTTTTTTTTGCGTATGATTTGCGCTGCGTTAAACTGAACAAAGTGTGCCGATTTTATCCGGAGATTGCTGATGAGTGAATTTCGTATAGAACGCGATTCGTTGGGCGAACTGCAGGTGCCGGCTAACGCATTATATGGTGCGCAGACTCAACGTGCTGTGCATAATTTCCCCGTGAGCGGGATGCGCTGCTACCCGGCATTCATCTGGGGAATGGCTGTGATTAAACGGGCAGCGGCAGAAGTTAACAATGACCTCGGCCTCTTCAAAGATAAGCAGGTCGGCGGTCGGATCGTGACCGGCGATGCTATTGCACGGGCGGTGATGCAGGCTGCCGACGAGGTGATCGAGGGGCGCTGGAACGATCAGTTTGTCGTGGACCCCTTCCAGGCAGGTGCGGGAACCAGTCAGAATATGAACACCAACGAAGTGATTGCCAATCGCGCGAATCAACTGCTGGGCTTTGACATCGCCGATCCTGAGAAGCCCGTGCATCCAAACGATCATGTCAACATGGCCCAGTCTACCAACGACACCATCCCCACAGCCATCCGTCTGGGCTGTTTGTGGCGGCTGGATGAACTGACCGACGTGCTGTATGGGCTGCAAGTTGCCCTGCAGAACAAAGCGTTGCAATTCGACGATGTGGTCAAGAGTGGACGAACACATTTACAAGATGCTGTTCCCGTGCGGTTGGGGCAGGAGTTTGGCGCATATGCCAAAGCTGTTGAGCGCGATATTGAGAAGATTCGCCTTGCTGCCGATGGATTGCGGCGGCTGGGCATCGGCGGCACAGCGACCGGCACAGGGCTGAATGCGCACCCGGAGTATCATCGTCGCATGATCCAGAAGCTGACCAAACTGACGGGTATTCAACTCTACACAAGCGACAACCTGTTCGAGTCCATGCAGTCCATGCAAGACGCCGTTTTCTTTTCCGGGGCGCTGCGGACCCTGGCTCAGGATTTGACGCGCATCGCCAACGACTTCCGCTTGTTGAGCAGCGGGCCGACAACTGGTCTGGATGAAATTCACCTGCCGGTGGTGCAGCCGGGATCGAGCATTATGCCCGGTAAGGTGAATCCGGTTCTGGCGGAGATGCTCAACATGGCGATGTTTCATGTGATGGGCAATGACTTCACAGTGATGATGGCCGGGCAGGCCGGGCAGCTTGAGCTTAATGTCATGATGCCGATTATTGCCCACAATCTGTTTGAGATGATGCACGTCACCATCGGCGCGGTGAAGGCGTTTACAGAAAAGTGTGTGGTTGGCGTTACTGCCAACCGCGAAAAAGCAGAGGGGTGGCTGGCCCGAAATCCGATCCTTGTCACCGCGTTGAATCCGATTATCGGATACTTGAAGGGTGCAGAGGTTGCCAAAAAGGCTCTGGCAGAAAATAAAACGGTCAAAGAAGTGGTCGTGGAGCTTGGCTATCTAACGCCTGAAGAGGCCGACGCAGCGCTCGATGCCCGTGCTATGACCGAGGGCGGCATTCGGGGATAGGGTGTTCCGTTCGCATACCGCGTGCTTTTGCCGTGAAAAATGTCTGGTGCGGAGTTGTGGTACTACTCAGTAGGCCTGAGCCAGTGGTAGGCATAGGGCAGCAGTGTAAATTGTTCACTCAGTGTAAATGTGCTGCCGGTCAGCATATCGGTCACAGCATGGCCCGCGAACGGCCCTGTTGAAATGCTGACGCTTTCAGCCGACAGATTGTGCAGCGCCAGCAGTGTGCTGGATGCTTTTTCCCGCCAGAAGGCCAGGACGGACAGCGGTGCTTCGTTGAGCCAGCTCAGACTGCCGTCCGCCAGCATGGGGAGTTCTTTGCGTGTATGAATCATCTGCCGGATGGTATTCAGCAGTGAGTCAGGATCATCTCGCTGTGCGGCAACGTTGACCTGTTTGTAACCATAGATCGGATCGTCAATGACCGGTGCGTATAGACTCTGTGGGGCACAGTCGGAAAAGCCACCGTTCGGGCTGTCGCTCCACTGCATAGGCGTGCGCACGCCGTTGCGATCGGGCAGATCAATGTTGTCGCCCATACCGATCTGGTCACCGTAGTACAGCACCGGTGCGCCCGGCAGTGTGAGCAGCAGTGAATACAGCAGTCGGATTTTGCGCTGATCATTGTCCAGCAGGGGAGCCAGCCGCCGCCGGATGCCCAGGTTGAGCCGCTGCCGGGGATCAGGCGCGTAGTAGCGCCACATGAACTCGCGTTCCTCCGGCGTGACCATTTCCAGGGTCAATTCGTCATGGTTGCGCAGAAACGTGCCCCATTGACAACCTGCCGGAATTTCCGGCGTGTCGTTGAGAATGTTCACCACACTGCTGCGGTCACCGCGTGCCAGAGCCATGAAAAGGCGGGGCATCAGCGGGAAATGGAAACACATGTGGAATTCGTCGCCATTGCCGAAGTAGGGCAGCAGGTCGCGAGGCCACTGGTTGGCTTCTGCCAGCAGCGCTGTGTCGGGATAGTGCTCATCCACAAAGCGCCGGATTCTCTTCAAATAGGCGTGTGTCTCCGGCAGATTTTCACAATTTGTGCCTTCGCGCTCGAATAGATATGGCACAGCATCCACACGAAAGCCATCCACGCCCAGGTCGAGCCAGTACTTGATAATGTCCAGCATAGCCTGCTGTACTTCTGGATTGTCGTAATTCAGGTCAGGCTGGCTGCTGTAGAAGCGGTGCCAGTAGTACTGACCGCTGACCGGATCAAACGCCCAGTTGGATTCTTCCGTATCCAGAAAAATGATACGGGCCTGCTTATAGCGGTCCGGGGTGTCGCTCCAGACGTAGTAGTCCCGCAGCCGCGAGTCGCGGGATTGGCGGGCGAGGCGAAACCAGGGATGCTCGTCCGACGTGTGATTGATAACCAGGTCGGGGATGATGCGCATGCCACGTCTGTGGGTTTCATCCACCAGCAGGCGGAGTTCTTCGATAGTGCCGTAGCGTGGATGGACGCCGTAAAAACTGGAGATATCGTACCCGTCATCACGCAGCGGGGAGGGATAGATCGGCGTCAGCCAGATGCAGTCCACGCCCAGCCATTCCAGATAGTCAAGGTGTTCCAGGATGCCAATGAAATCGCCCCAGCCGTCGCCGTTGCTGTCAGCAAATGCACGGGGATAAAGTTCGTAGAACACGGCGTTGATATACCACGACATGCTTGCCCGTCATCCTTTCCCGGTAAAAACCACCGGCAGTTCCTGTGGGGGAATTGCCGGTGAGATTGCGTGTTAATCTGCTGGCCAGACGATGCGAGAGTCGCTTCTGGGTTATCCCTTGACTGCACCCGCCGTCAGGCCCTCCACAATGCGATTCTGGAAGACCAGCACCAGGGCCAGCAGCGGGAACGTCACGACCATTGCTGCGGCCATCACTTCAGCGATAGGCTCCTGATGGGCGATTTTACCGCTGAACAGGGCGATGGCAACCGGTACGGTGTATGAACCGGGATCGGTGATGGTGAATGTCAGCGCGAAGAGGTATTCGTTCCATGCGGCGATGAATGCCAGCAGCCCGGTGGTGACCAGCGCCGGGGCGGTCAGCGGCAGCAGGATCAGATAGAACGTCTGGAATGTGGTTGCGCCGTCAACCAGTGCCGCCTGT
>JALSTC010000655.1 GCA_026983935.1 Ardenticatenia bacterium | reverse complement strand
GATCGCCAGCGAGATGAGCGTCATCATGCCCGGCTTGCGATTCTGCACCTCTGGCACGGCCATCTGCAGGAAGGGCATACCGCCGTAGAAGAAGATCACAATGGCGAAGATCGGGCCGATCCAGCGGCTGCCCGGAAACTCCGGCATACTGAAGCCCAGCCACTCTTGCAGCATCGGGCTGAAGAGCAGCACCGGAACAGTCAGCGCCAGGCTGACCCAGAACCGACTGCGGAACATCTGCTCGTGGCCGGTGTGGTCGGCATGGTGCTGGTGCTGGCCGTGAGCAGCGCCTTTTTCGGGTTCCTCTGCTGCCATCTGGCCCATATCATGGTGTTCGTGGTGTTGATGTGTTGTATCCATAGTTCAGGATGTGCTCCTGTTGAAAATTGTGTCAAGCGTCAGGCGAAGGCGGTCGTGTGTACCAGACCGCCTTCAATCGGTTTGTCTGTGGTCTCCGCCCGAACTGATCGCTTCGACACACAGGCGCTCTATCATTGTTCCGCGCATGGCTTCACGCGGCTGCGAGTCGCGCCCTTGCAGGCCTCAGGCCTGCACACCCGCCGTCAGGTGCTCAAGCACTCGCTCAAGTCTGGCGCGGGCTTCTGAGGCAACGGCATCCAATTCAGGCTGACCGGCGATGCCGATCATGGCGACCGGATCGACAACAGAAACCACAGATTCGCTCTCACCGGTTTCGTAGACGATCACATTACACGGCAGCAGCAGGCCAACGCTGAGGTCAGTTTGCAGCGCCTGGTGTGCTAAAGGCGGATTGCAAGCCCCCAGGATCATGTAGCGCCGAAAATCGGCATCGAGTTTCTTCTTCAGCGTCGCTTTCATATCAATCTCGGTGAGAACACCGAAGCCCTCTGTTTTCAGGGCGTCAATCACCTGGTTTACTGCTTCTTCATAGGCCAGCGGCACAGTTGTACTCATACTATAATGCGTTTGATGGCTCATGGTACTTCTCTTTCCTTTTCTTCTCTTCTTTATCATCCGTTTTCTGACTGATCAACAAAACCCTTATCTGGATACCAGTTCGCGTCCGCTGGCCTGCCAGGCGTTCATCCCACCGGGCACGTCCCAGACCTGCGTATAACCCCGCTCCAGCAGGGCGCGGGTCGCCTGCTCGCTCATACTCCCGCTGCGGCAGTAGAGGATGATTGGCGCGTCTTTATCCGGCAGGGCCTCCGTCAATGCGTCCAGATCGTTGAAGGCGATGTTGGCATCGGTGCCCTCGATCTCGCCCGCATAGGGAATGTGCACATTGATGATCGTGTACGCATCCGCCTCGTTCTGGATGACATCGGCCAGCTCGTCAATGGTCAGCGTTTGATAAACGCCCTGCACGGCCTCGCCCTGCGCTTCTTCCGTCGCGGTGGTGCTGTCGGTATTTCCCGGACTGCAGGCTGCCAGAGCCAGAAGCAGGATTGCGGCCAACAGCGCCGTTTTTCCGTTTAACACAGTGAAATTCTCCTCATGTTCGGTCCTTCCACTAAAGCCCATCCACTTTACCTGAGGATTTTATGCCTGCCATCCGCCATTTGGCGGGTTCCCGGCAGCGCACGGCCTCCTATACTGGGCTTAGTGACGGCATAAATCGGGAACATCACATGAACGCGCACACAACGCCACCAACAAAGCCCCCGCACCGCGTGCGAGTCGCTTATATTACGCACACCATCGCACGACACTGGCTTGTGATCTTCATCGTCCTCTTCGGGATTTTCAATCTCCTGCCTTTTCTGGCACCGGTTGCGATGAATCAGGGATGGACGCCCGTCGGAGAGGCGATCTACACCATCTATTCGACTTTATGCCATCAGATGGCGCAGCGATCATTCTTCCTGTTCGGCCCGGCGGTGATGGTCAACATA
>JALSTC010000654.1 GCA_026983935.1 Ardenticatenia bacterium | reverse complement strand
CTTTGAGCGCGAGGCCCGCGCCATCGCGCAGTTGGAACACCCACACATCGTGCGCCTGTACCGCTATGGTGAGGCGCATGGCGTGCTTTATATGGCCATGCAGTACATCGAAGGGGCCAGCCTGGCGACGGTGCTCGAAAGCTACAAAGCCGATGGCGAGTTCATGGAAGCACAGGATGCCAGCCGTATTGTGCGCGAGATCTGCACGGCGCTGGATTACGCGCATGGCGAGGGCGTGATCCATCGCGATGTCAAGCCACCCAATATCCTGCTCAATAAAGCGGGGCGCGCTATCCTGGCCGATTTTGGGTTGGTGCTGATCCGATCCGACGGCACACGGGGCGAAATCTTCGGCACGCCGCATTACATGTCCCCGGAGCAGGCCTTATCTTCAGCAAAAGCCGTGCCGCAGAGTGACCTGTATTCGATGGGTGTTATCCTCTATGAAATTTTCACGGGCGAACGGCCTTTTGATGCTCCGCGCCCGCTTGATGTGGCGCTGCAGCATATGACCAAACCGCCGCGCCCGCCGCGTGAGCTGCGCCCGGAGATCAGCGCGGAAGTGGAAGCGGTGATCCTCAAGGCGCTGGCGAAGGCCCCGGAAGATCGTTACCAGAGCGGGGTGGAGCTGGCCGACGCGCTGGAAGCGGCGCTGAAGGCCGGTGCGGCGGCGAAGCCCAAAACCACGCGCCGCCGAAAAAAGGCGACCTCCGCAGCCAAAAAGACGGGGTCGGCATCGGCCAAGAAGCCCTCCGTGTCCGGCAAGAAAACGGCTGCCGAAGTGACGGAAGTGGAAACCCTGATCAAAGAGCCGAAGTCCCCTGCATCCGGTAAGCGCACACGCCGGAAGACGTCCTCCTCTGCTGCGGAGAAGACGTCTGCAAAGAAGAAGCCCGCCGCTCCAAAGCGCCGGGCGTCCACACGCAAAAAGAGCACCACGCCGCCAGAACAGGACACAGCAGGAAAGCCCAAAGCCGCCGAAGCACCCAAACGACGGACAGGCCGCCGTCGGAAAGCTGATTCGTCGGCAGAGGAATCCGAGTCCTGAGGTCTGACCGTTTCTTGCCGGGCGGTGATTGGTGATTCGGCTGATTTCCATTCCAGATGAAGTTGATATATAAAAGTAGGTTATGCCCTCTGCGGGCAGATTCTGTACATATTTTTCTAGCCAGGAGGAAAGTTTTTATGTGCAGTCCAGATGTCATACATGCCGTGCATAACCGTATTCAGAAGGAGGGCCGCCCGGCCATGAACCGCCGCGACTTCCTGCGGCTGGGCGGGCTGGCCGCCGCTGGCGCTGTGGCCTCTACCGGAGTCGGGCGGGCGCTGGCCGGGCAGATGCCGGTTGAGCGGTCGCGTCTCTTTCAGATGGGCCAGGTGATCGATCTGAGCCATGTGCTGGGTACGCATGCCCCGACTTTTCCGTCGTTCAACCCGCCCCACCGGGGGACGATCTACACAGTGGCCGATAACGGCTTTTACGCCCAGGTGTGGACGTTTGCCGAGCACACCGGCACACATATGGACGCGCCGGGGCACTTCATCGCCGATGGGCAGTTGGTGGATGAACTCGACCCCACCGGATTCATTGCACCCGCGATCGTGATTGACATCGCCGCCCGTGCAGAAGAAGACCCGGATGCTTTCCTGACGCTGGAGGACCTGCAGGCCTGGGAGAGCGAACACGGCGAAATTCCGCCCGGTGCGTTGGTGTGCATGTATTCCGGCTGGGAGACGCGCTTTGATGACATCGCGGCCTTCCGGGGCACGGACGAAAACGGCGGGCTGCATTTCCCCGGCTTCCATGCGGATGCCGCGCAGTTCCTGATCGAGGAGCGCGATATCGTCGGCATCGGTGTGGATACACTCAGCCTGGATAACGGCCC
>JALSTC010000653.1 GCA_026983935.1 Ardenticatenia bacterium | reverse complement strand
CGATTTGCAGGCCATGCAGGCACGTGGCATTGCCGCCCTGACACTGCGTGGCGAAACGGCCTTTTTGCAAACCGTTACGGCCACTGCGGAGCATACCTGGGGGCTGCTGCTGGCCCTGCAGCGGAAGCTCAAAGCCGCGATGGTGATGGGGGCTTCTGGCCTGTGGGATCGCGA
This sequence comes from Ardenticatenia bacterium, assembly GCA_026983935.1. Lineage (GTDB taxonomy): Bacteria > Chloroflexota > Anaerolineae > Aggregatilineales > Ch27 > JALSTC01. The sequence goes on along the minus strand of JALSTC010000653.1, from coordinate 1,713 downwards.
TCAACTGCGCGGGCATGAGCTGCGCGATGCCACCCTCGGCATTGTCGGTTACGGGCGGCTGGGGCGGATGGTCGCGCAGTACGGGCGGGCTTTCGGAATGCGCGTGCTGGTCTTCGACCCTTACGTGCAGGTCAAGGACTTCACACAGGTAGACAGCCTGGAAGTACTGTGTGCCCGGAGTGATGTCATTTCGCTGCATGTGCCGCTCAACGAGGAAACCTGGCATCTGTTTGGTGCGTCCGTCTTTGCACAGTGCAAAGGCGGGGCCGTCCTGATCAATACGTCACGCGGCGCGGTGATTGACTCGGCGGCACTGCTGGCGGCTTTGCAGACCGGGCAGATCGCCGGAGCCGCGCTTGATGTGATCGAAGGCGAGCTGTCTCCGGAGAGTCTCCCGGCTCATCCGCTTTTACAATATGCTCGCGAACATGATAACCTGATCATCACGCCGCATATCGGCGGCGCGACTTATGAGTCGATGGCAAAGACCGAGGTCTTCATGGCGCAGAAGCTCTATGACTACTGCCGCGGTCAGGGGTGGCTGGGCAGCCGGTAAACTGCGCTGCTTTCACCGGGTGTGTTTTTCAGCAGCACCAGCAGTAGTGGAGGTTGCTAACGTGGATCAGGAAGCCAGAGCGCGTATTGCGCAGTTGAATTATCGCTTTGAAGATTTGCCCTCCGAATATGTGGAGACCTGCGCATTATGCGGCGCGGAAGATGACTTCGCGATCATCTCCGATCGGGATCGCTACGGTTTTCCCGTGCGGACTTATCTGTGTCGGCGCTGTGGGTTCGCCTTTGTCAACCCACGCCTGACGCCGGAAGGCTACGCGATTTTTTATGACAGATTCTACCGGCGGCTGGTGAATGCCCTGAAGGGGCGCGAATTTGACATCACAACGTTGCAGCAGAAGCAGCGCCGCTATGCCGAACGCATTGATGATGTGCTGCTGGGGCGATTCCTGCGGACGGGGAATTACCGGACGCTGCTCGATATCGGCGGGAGTACCGGTATCGTGAGCGGCTACCTGGCCCGGAAGTATGATCTGGAAGTCACAGTCATTGAACCCTCTCCCGAAGAACTTGCCGTCGCCGAAGCGGCTGGCCTGAAGACGTTTCTCGGCGTGCTGGAAGACTACCCGGTCGGCGAACAGAAGTTTGATGTGATTCTTCTGGCACAGACCGTGCATCACCTTCAGGACTTGAATACATCTTTCGCCAAGATGCGTGCGTTGTCCCATCCAGAGACGCTGGTCTTCGTGGATATGGTGGATTTCCTGTCAATCTGCCGTCTGCGAAAATACAGCGTCCCGGATGCGACACAGGTGGATCACTGCAATGCTATGATTGACCCCGTCATGCGTGCATTCTTGACGAAACACGGCTTTCGGGTGCTCCTGGCGGATTACAGCCGCCCGATGTACGTCAACTATCTGCTGCGTCTATCGTCGGATGGCCCCCAAATGCCCGATTCTTTCCCGTATGTTGACGAGTACCTGCGAGACCTGGTCACGATCACGAATTCGACACGGCCGCTGACTTCACACCAACTGATCGCGGATGTTGTCAACGGCGTGAAGAAACGTATTCCGTTTCTGAGGTGAGGCCACCAAGCCATGAAGACGGGGGATATCGGCGCATTTCGGCAGGGCTGGAAACAGCGCACGGAGACAAAACGCTATCACTTTCGGCGCGGCAGGCCGCAGCATCAGG
>JALSTC010000652.1 GCA_026983935.1 Ardenticatenia bacterium | reverse complement strand
GACGAATCGTATATCGCCGCGGAAACCAGCCGTATCCCGCCGCCAAATGTCCCCAGGACGTCAGAGGACGCGGTGACTTCATCGGGCGGTGTGCAGAGCACGTAAGCACCCTCACCGGGGCGCAGATCGAAGCGCCGGGCATCACTGCCACAGCGGTTGCCCGGCATTGCCTGTGCCTGCCGATAGAAGGATGCCGTATTGAGCAGCAGGCGATTGTCAGGTGGCGCGAGCACAGCCGTGCTTGTGCCGTTCAGCGGGCGGACGGACGGCAGATCATAAAGCAAAAGCTCCCACACCGCTGTGTCCTGATCGGTCTGCGCGTCGTCACTGATGCCCACGATCAGCACATCATCAGGGTGTGCGGTCAGTAGTGCCTCGCGCACATCCAGCAGGTAATGCAGCGGCGTTCCAAAGCCGCCGGGCGTGGCTGTTCTGTCAAGGAAGTTGTACAGCGCAGCCGTATTCCACGCCTGGGCGGCAGAAAAGATGAGTAGTATCCCGCCGCCCAGCAGACCGATGACGCGCCGTTGCCGTAGAGATAAGTGGTGGGGCAGGGCGTGCTTTGCTTCCCTGATCCCTGCCGCAAAAAGCAGGTAGGCCGCAGGCATCAACGGGATCATATAGTGCGGGAAGCTGGGCGTCCACGTGATAGAAAATACCGCTACCGGGAGTAGCAGCCACGCGATCAGCGTCAGATAGAGCCGCCTGCACAGGCCGGGGCCATCCTGCCAGGCGCGGACGCCTGCCCATGCCGCTGCTGCAAGCACCAGCCAGCCGAACACATTTTGCAGGGAAGCGATATTGAGCGTCTCGTCCAGGTAGCTCTGATACTGTTCTGGCCCGGCCAGTGAGTGAATTTCGTTGCCGGTGATCGTGATGGCAAAATGATAGAATGCCTGAGCGGTCACGCCCAGGCCATTTCGTCCGAACACGCTCAGGTCAACGCCTCGCGCCTGCATCACCAGCACCGCGCCAGCAATAGTGAGGGTGGTCATGACAATGCCGCTGCCGATGATCAGTCGGGTGCGCCGTGTCAGATTGTGGCGGCCCAGCCACAGCATCCACAGGGTTAGGGGGATCAGGGTGACTGCGGCATAGTGAATCTGTATGGTGATGAGCAGCAGGGCGAAGTGTGCCACCAGCCAGCGCCAGCGGCGGGGACGCTCCTTTTCCAGCAGCCCGATCATGCCTGTGCCGACCGTCAGCAGCACAAACGGTGGGAGCAGGTTCTGTGCCCAGATTTTGCGGCTGTAAATCACGCCCCAGGGGCTGACGGCGTAGAGCAAGGCCGCGATTAACGCAGCCCGTGGGCCAAAATAGCGTCGGGCCAGCCACCATGTCAGGGCGACGGCAGCTACATTTAACAGCCCGACGTACAGCGTGGCGACGGTCGGGTCGGATGAAAACAGATAGGGCAGGGCAAACAGCCACACGCTGACCGGCATGTTGGGGATACCGACCGACGACCCGATGCCCAGCAAAGGGAACTCGTGGCCGCGTGCCATGTTAAGCGCCAGCAGACTCAGGCGGGCCTCATCCAGTTTGAATTCGGAGATGCCCGGCGCGCCCATGCGCAGCGCCGCTGCCAGCAGCAAAATCAGTGCCAGCGCCAGCCATTCCCGGCGGGAGGGTTGCTTGATGTGGAGGCTCATGATCGGTAGGCGTGGCCGGCTTCGCTGTCCGGTGCTTCCTGCAAGAGTTGAACAGCGTGTGGCAGAACGGGGAGGATGACCTCCAGATTCTCGCGCACGGCCTTCGGGCTGCCCGGCAGATTGACGATCAGCGTCTGCCCGCGCATCCCGCAGACGCCCCGGCTGAGCATGGCATGGGGGGTCTTTTGCAGGCTGGCCACACGCATGGCCTCGGCCATACCGGGCGCTTCCCGATC
>JALSTC010000651.1 GCA_026983935.1 Ardenticatenia bacterium | reverse complement strand
CGGGCCAGCGTGTTATAGTAATCAGAGCAGCATTTACCGGAACCAACGAATGGGGATTAATGACCGAAGAACGCATCCAGAAAGTGCTGGCCCGCGCGGGAGTCGCCTCACGCCGTGCCTGCGAAGAACTGATCCGGCAGGGACGGGTCACCGTCAACGGGAAACAGGCCGAACTGGGAATGAAGATAGACCCCGCCAGCCACACCATCCGTGTGGACGGCGAAGTGGTCGCGCTGAAAGCCGCCCGGCCCGTTTATATCATCCTGAACAAGCCGACCGGCGTGGTCAGCACTGCCAGCGCCCAGCGCCAGGAAAAGCGCCCCACCGTGCGCGACCTGGTGCCCGTGGAGGGACGACTGTTCCCCGTCGGGCGGCTGGATGCCGACAGCGAGGGCCTGATCCTGCTGACCAATGACGGCGACCTGACTCAGCACCTGACCCATCCGCGCTACGGCCATACCAAAACTTACCGCGTGCTGGTGGCCGGGCATCCCTCTCAAGGGCAGCTCGATCGCTGGCGGGCGGGCGTTGCGCTTGACGACGGCATGACCGCGCCCTGCCAGGTGCGCGTCCGGCGGCGGCTCGATTCGGCCACCTGGCTGGAAGTGACCATGCGCGAGGGGCGCAAGCGGCAGATTCGGCGCACGGCAAACGCGCTGGGGCTGCACGTACTGCGGCTGCTCCGGACGAAACTTGGCCCTCTGACGCTTACCGGCCTGGCTCCGGGCGAATGGCGCTACCTGACGGATCAGGAAATCCGGGAACTCAAGCGCGAGTCAGGGCGTAAGAGCAGCACATCCCGCCGCCGCAAATCGGGCGCACCGCGTAAACCACACGCCAGACGCCGGGCTGCCGGCAAACAGCGAAAGGAGGGCAAGGAGGGCAAACGATGACAGTATCTACCGAAAGCTGGGTCATCCAACAACGGCAGATATTCCGGTTCCGACGCCACTTCATGCGCGACATCCTGTTTGACAAGCTCGTGCGAACGGTGTTCTGGGACGTCAAAATTGAGGGTCTGGAAAACATCCCCCCTGAAGGCCCGGCCATCCTGATGATCAATCACGTCACCGCCGCCGACCCGGTTGCCGTCCTGGGAGCGACACGTCCGCGCTTCGTCGTGCCCATGAGCAAGATCGAAAATTTCTGGAACCCCTTTTCCAGCATTCTGGTGCGCTCATGGGGAGCCTACCCCGTGCGGCGCGGCACGGTAGACCGCGAGGCGCTGCGCATTGCGGAAAAATTACTTGAAGCAGGCGAACTGACCCTGATTGCGCCGGAAGGTACGCGGCATCCGGCCCTGGGCCGGCCCAGGCATGGGCTGACGTACATCGCCGTACGGACCAATGCCATCGTCGTTCCAACGGCCATCTACAACCTGGAAACGTGGCTGAAGGACCTGGTCATTCCCTGGCGGCGCACAGAAGTGCATGTACACTATGGCCGCCCCTTCCGCCTGAAAAAGGGGGGGCGCAAACGCATCCCCCGCGCTGAACTGCATCGCATGACCGACGAGATGATGTACCAGCTCGCCGCGCTGCTGCCGGAACGCAATCGGGGTGAATACGCCGACCTCTCCAGAGCGACAACGGATTACCTGGAATTTGTGAACTTATGAAAACTCCTGCACCCGCCTCACAGGCGGTCGGCCAGATCGTAGCCGTCACGGCGAACAGCCTGGCAGCAAAGCTGGGCGTCCGGCCCGGCGACGGCCTGTTGGCCGTCAACGGCACCCCCTGCGAAGATGTGATCGATGTGCAGTTCTATGCTGCCGATGACTGGGTGGAACTGACCCTGCAGCGCGGCGATGAGACGATCACGCTGGCGGGCGAACGGGCAGAAGGCCAGCCGCTCGGCCTGGAATTTGCCCATCCGACCTTTGATATCGAT